>JAFUST010000079.1 GCA_017467535.1 Prevotella sp.
GCCGCTACGAGGCGCTGCCCGGACAGCCCGAATACAACACCTGCGACATCTGGACCCGCAAGCCCGGCACGCCCGGCTATTCCCTCTGGCGGCAAGACGTACCCTTCGTAGAGTATATCAAAAGCCGCGGCTTCGAGATTATCCCCATCGACTACGACGACGAGATGCACTACGCCAACAACTTTCTGACCATTGCTCCGCGCCACATCATGGCCGTCGGCGGTCAGAGCGAGGCCCTGCAGCAGCGCCTCCGCGAGGCCGGTGTCACCGTGGAGTGGATTCCCTTGGAAAGCCTGATTGACGGCTACGGCGCCGCCCACTGCATGACACAGGTCTTGCAGCGCGAGGCCTTCGACGGCCAGACGACCGGCCTCGGTGCCGTCCGCCATGAAGCCGCAGGGCAGTCGCCCGTCCGCCGCTACCGCCTCGACGGCATGCCCGCCACTGACGGCACTCGCGGCCTCGTCATCGAGGACGGACGCAAGAGTGTGAGATAATGACCAAGCGAATCAATAAGAAATAAGACATGCAACTAACAAAGATAAATTTGATTAATAAAAAGATAAAAACGTATGAAAAAGAATCTTCATTCCATCCTCTTGCACATTCAAGGTAGCAATTGGATTGTTGTTTTCTTCCTGCTGTTTTCTGCCCTTACAGTGACGGGGCAGACACTGCGTGGAACAGTAAAAGACATTATCACGGGCGAGCCGCTGCCAGGCGCAGTGGTGTCGGTGGTCGGTGAGAAGAACCTCACTGCCACCACGAATGCCGATGGCACATTCGAGATGAAGAACGTGCCCATAGGCCGTTACACCGTGGAGAGCCAATATCTGGGCTATGAGCCGGAACGCATCATCGAAGTGCTGGTCTCCGGCAGCAAGGAGGCTGTGCTTAACTTCCAGATGCGCGAACTGGCGACGCAACTGCAGGAAGTGACGGTGCACCCCGCCGTGAACAAGGCTCATGCGCTGAACCCCACCGCCGTGGCTGGTGCAACGATGATCAGCGTGGAAGAAGCCGATCGCTTTGGCGGCAACTTCGAAGACATTGCCCGCGTGGTACGCCGTTACGTGGGCACCACGGGCTCGGTCGATAACAGCAGCATCTCCACCCACGGCAACCCTCCCTATATGACCGCGTTTCGGATAGAGGGTGTAGAGGTGCCGACACCCGTACACCTGGATGAGATTGGCGGACATGGCACTGGTCAGATTTCAACCCTGCACACCAACCTGCTGGCCAACAGCGACTATTACACCGCTGCCGCCCCTGCCGAGATAGGCAATACAGTGGGTGGCGTGATGGACATGCGGCTGCGCAACGGCAACCCCAATAACTACGAGCACAGCGTGAAACTATCCATGGTGGGTCTTAATGCTACCAGCGAAGGCCCGCTGTCGAAAAAGAACGGCAGCAGTTATCTGGTGTCCTACCGCTACGGTCTGACCAAGTTGGCCAACGACATCGGTGTCAGCATCAGCGAGGGCGACCAGGTGGCATACCACGACCTGCAGTTCAAACTGAACTTCCCGTTGAGTGATAAATCGACCTTCAGCCTCTGGGGACTGGGAGCCTGGAGCAAGACTTCCTTTGACTGGGAAGGACTGGATAAAGAATGGACTTCGCTCTACGAGCAGTTAGAAAACAAGGCCGACATCAAGTCGATGTCGGGTGGCATGACGCTCGACCTCGGTTTGGGGCAGGGCTGGCGACTGAGGGGTGACCTCGCGGCATCTCACCGCGACTTCATGTCCAACGACCGCTTCGCCATCTATGCCACCGACGGTACCTTGCTCACCGAGGAGAACCGCAAGACAGCCACCTTTGCCCCTGTCACCCCTTTTGCCCTGATGGACTCGAAGACGCTGTGGCTGACAGCCTCGGTGGCTGCACAGAAGCGTTTCTCGTCGCACTATCTGCTGAAGTTAGGCTCGTCGCTCCGTCATATCGACTATGAGCAGTCTTTCCAGCAGGCAGCATCCATCTACACGGGCGTGTTGCTGCCAGTAAACGCTGCCGACAAGCAGATGCAACAGGTGGATGCCTACGCCACCAACAACCTGCGTTTTGGCCAGTGGACGTTTAATGCCGGTCTGCATCTGGCAGGCTGGACACTCTCCAGCGACTGGACCCTTCAGCCGCGTTTCTCCACAGAGTGGAAACCGGCCGACGGCCACACGCTCTCCTTTGGCTACGGCATGACCACCCGCACCGACAGTTATGACACCTTCTTTGCCACCGCCACCAACCGCGACCTCAAGCCCATGCGCTCACACCAGTTGGTGTTCGACTACAAGTGGCAGCCGTCGCTCTCCTTCTGCATCAAAGCCGAGGCATGGGCAGAATGGCAAAGTGCCGTGCCCGTCAGTCCCACCTCGACCTTCTGCTCGCTGAACCGCCACCTCGGCTACCAGAACTATGCCACCGAGGCACTGGTGAGCGCGGGCCGTGCCCGCAACTATGGCGTGGCCCTGGGTGCTGAGCACTACATGACCAACGGTTTCTACTGGCTGCTGAACGGGGCGTTGTACAAGTCTGAATACAGAGACATCCACCACGTCTGGCACCCCACGCTCTTCGACCGTGGCTGGACGTCGAACATCGTAGGCGGCAAGGAGTGGAAGGTGAAGAACCGCCACCTCTTCTCGGCCAATATCGCTTTCACCGCCATGGGTGGTCGGCGTCACACCCCGTTTGACGAAGCAGCGACAGCAGCCTTGTATGCTGCCGGCTCCCCCTACGTGGCCTACGACGAATCCCGGACTATGGAAGAAAGGACCGACCCCGTCATCGACCTCTCGCTGAACATCACCTATCGCATACACGGCAAGAAGTTCGATCAGGTCATCGGCCTTGACTATATGAACATCCTTGTCAACGAAGAGCCTTACCAGGACTTTTATGACTACCGTACCCATCAGCCGAAGACAGTCAATTCCTATCTCTCAATACCCAATATAAGTTATGCGATTATTTTCTAAGTACATCATCGGGTGTGCTATGTTGGCATTGGCGGCTGGTTGCGGTGAAACCGCCCCCAGCCCTGCCCCTGCCAATTATAAGACGCTGAAAGTAGAACGGCAGGACTATATGCTGGACCGCCAGTTCAATGCAAAGATAGAGAGCAAAGAGAACGTCGATGTGAGTGCTCTTATTGGCGGGACACTGAAGAAGATTTGCGTAAATGAAGGTGCTCGCGTGAAGAAAGGGCAGCCGCTCTTCATCATCGACCAGGCTCCCTACATCGCTGCTGTCAATGCTGCTAAAGCCCAGGTGGCTACAGCCCGTGCAGCACTCTCCACGGCTGGGCTGAACTTAGACGGCAAAGAGAAACTCTATGCACAGCAGATGGTGGGTGAGTTTGACCTGCGCAGGGCGCGTCATGCCAAAGAGGAAGCCGCGGCTCAACTCGAGGCTGCCCAGGCAGAACTGGCGGCTGCGCGTACCAACCTGGACTATACCACCATCTGCAGCCCCGTTGACGGAACCGTCAGTATCATGAACTTCCACGAAGGTCAAGTCGTGTTCCCTTCCAGCACACTGCCTATCACCACCGTAGCGGCCAACAAGCAGATTCATGCTTATACCACGTTGTCAGAGGAATTGCTCGTGAACCTGTTCAAGGAATATGGCTGCAGCACTTCCGACGAACTGCTGAAAAAGTTTCCTCCCGTCACGCTCTATACTGTCTGGGGTGAAGAACTTCCTCAGAAGGGACACTTCGATGCCGTTAGTGGTGAGACGGAAATCTCGACAGGCTCCGTCCTCTTCAGGGCATCGTTCGACAACCCTTCGGAGATGTTCCGCAACGGCAGCAACGGATATGTAGTGCTGCCAACCACAAAGCATGGGGTCTTTGTCATACCGCAGGGGGCCACTATCCACATTCAGGACAAAAGTTTCGTTTATCGTGTCGTCGACGGCAAGGCCGTCTCTACAGAGGTGAAGGGCATTTCTGCTAACGATGAGCACTATGTGGTGACCAGTGGACTGAATGACGGTGATGTCATCATAGCCGAGAATGCCGGAATGGTGACTGAGGGAATGGCTGTTGCCCAGGAAACAGGAAAGAAATAACTTTAAATACGATTAGTTATGCGTCAAAGATTACACCATATTATATATGTAGTGGCCGTGCTGACTCTGGCAATACTCTGCACAGGCTGCGGCGAAGAAGCGACCCAGCCTGTGAAGGATTGCTACCGCCTGCTGCGTGTGCAGCGGCAAGACATCACCCTGAATCGCAACTTCACCGTGAAGATGGAAGGTATACATAGTATAGGGGTTCGCCCACTTGTCAGTGGACGGCTTGCTAAGATTTTAGTAAAGGAAGGTGCTCATGTGAAGAAGGGGCAACCGCTGTTCGTCATCGACCAAAGTCCTTATATTGCTGCCGTTGATGCAGCCAAGGCTCAGGTGTCCACTGCCCGCGCTGCACTCTCCTCTGCCCAATTGAACTTAGATGGCAAGGAGACACTCTATGCTCAGCAAATGGTGGGAGAGTCCGACCTGCGTCGTGCCCGCCATGCCAAGGAAGAAGCCTACGCACAGGTGGAAGCGGCACAGGCTGAGTTGGAAGCGGCGCGCATCCAACTGGGCTACACCACCGTCTGTAGTCCTGTCGACGGTGTCATAGGCATGATTGAATACCGTGTGGGCGATCTTGTTGAAACCGACAGCGAACTACACATGACAATCCTTTCAGACAACAACTACCTTCATGCATACAGTGCCCTCTCTGAGGAGTTGCTCTCTGAACTTCTTCAGGACTTCAACTGCAATGCTGTCGATGAGCTTCTTGAAAAGTTGCCACCCGTCACGTTTTATAGCAACTGGGGCTATCAGTTAGAGGAAAAGGGACATATTGATGCCATCAGCGGATCCGTTGATCTGGAAAATGGTGCCACCTATATGCGTGCCACCTTCCGCAATCCCACGGAGATCTTCCGTAACGGCACTAACGGCTATATCGAACTACCGTACGTCAGGCATAATGTCATTGTCATTCCGCAGGAAGCGGTCGTTGACATCCACGACAAATATCTCGTCTATAAAGTGGTCGAAGGGAAGGCTGTGGAAACCGAGGTGACCATCCTGCCTTATAACGACGGACAAAACTATGTGGTGACGGGCGGTCTGAGTGATGGCGACGTCATCATTGCCGAGGGAGCCGGATTCGTGACCGACGGAATGGAAGTAACAGAAAAGAAAGACAAGAAAGGAGGAGAACAATCATGATCAGTCGTTTCTTTATCAGTCGTCCCATCTTTGCCTGCGCCCTTTCAGTGCTTGTCCTGCTGGCAGGCATCGTGGGCTATGTCAACCTGCCCGTAGAGCAGTTCCCCAATGTGGCTCCGCCAGTGGTCACCATCAGTACGGAGTACACCGGAGCCAGTGCCGAGGCTGTCATGAAGAGCGTCATCACGCCCATTGAGGAGGCCGTCAACGGCGTGGAGGGCATGGATTATATCACGTCGTCGTCAACCAGCAGCGGCATGGCCACTGTCAGCGTCACCTTCCGTCCCGGCACCGACCCCGACCTGGCACAGATACGTGTGAAGAACCGTGTGGAGGAGGCCAAGGGCTACCTGCCCGCCGAGGTGCTGAATCTGGGTGTGCAGGTGGAGAAGGAGGAGCAGGGTATGCTACGTATCATTGCCCTGGAATGTCCCGACAACCGCTACGACAATGCCTTCATCACCAACTATTTCAACATCAACGTGCAGCCGCGCCTGCAACGCATCGCCGGAGTAGGCAACATCCAACTGATGGGCAATGTCTATGGCATGCGTATCTGGATGGATCCGAAGATGATGGCCATGTACCAACTGAACCCGGAGGACATTGTCAGTGCCCTGGAAGGTCAGAACGTCGAGGCTGCCATCGGTACGCTGGGCGAGGATTCAGAAGGAACCTACCAGTACACGCTGGTATATAGGGGCCGTTTGGAAAACCCACAAGAGTTTGAGGATATTGTCTTAAAGACTGATGGTTTTAACGACCTGCATCTCAGTGATGTGGCACGTGTGGAACTGGGCACGGTGAGTTATGCCTGCGACAGTTGGGTGAACTCTCACAACGGCACCGTTGCCATCATCACCCCTGCCACCGGGGCCAATGCGCAAAGAGTAAACCATGAGATAGACCGGCTCATGGACGAACTGAAGCCACACTTGCCGGCAGGGCTGGAGTTTAAGGTACTCTTAGACACCAACGACTTCCTCGACGCCTCGATGAACGCGGTCTATAAGACGCTGTTCGAAGCCCTGCTGCTCGTCATTCTCGTGGTGCTGCTGTTCCTGCAGAACTGGCGCGCCACCATCATTCCCTCAATATCCATTATTGTATCGCTCGTGGGAACCTTCGCCTTCATGTATATGGTAGGCTTCACGCTCAACCTCATCACGCTCTTCGCCTTGGTGCTGGTCATCGGCACCGTGGTCGATGATGCCATCGTCGTGGTGGAGGCGGTGCAGGAGAAACTGGAAGACCCAACGACAACTGCCAAGAAGGCCACCCACCAGGCGATGCACAACATATCGACAGCCATCATCACCACCACCATTGTCTTCATGTGTGTGTTCATCCCGGCTGCCTTCATGGGCGGGCTCAGCGGCGCCTACTACCGACAGTTCGGTCTGACGATGGCTGTGGCCGTGGCCATTTCTACTTTCTGCGCCCTGACGCTCTGTCCGGCACTGTGTGCGCTGTTGATGAAACCCCGCTCCCCAGAGACTGAGCAACAGGCTCAAACATGGTCAGTGCGCTTCCGCCATGCCTACAACAAAGCCTTCGATGCGTTGTTAGGGAAATACAGCCGGGCAATGGGCTGGTTCATCCGCCACCGCTGGCTCGTGGGCTCGCTGACAGTTGTCAGCATCGTCCTGCTGGCCTGGATGCTCTACAGCACGCCCACAGGTCTGGTTCCCGACGAGGACACAGGCATCGTCTTTGTCGATATCACCACACCGTCGGGTTCCACATTGTCGCAGACGAAAAAGACGGTTCACGAGATGTCGGAAATCTTGGAGAACGACCCCGATGTGCTGGTCACAGGCTCAGTAGCCGGCTGGAACATTCTGGGCGGCGATGGTCCCAACACCGGACTAGTGATGGGTCGCCTGAAGCACTGGGACGACCGCCAGGACGACGGGCACGACATCTTCAGCATCTACGACCGCATAGAGGGTGCCACCCATCAGGTGAAGAGCGGTTCGATGTTCGTATTCCTGCTGCCCACCGTCTTCGGCTATAGTTATAGCAACAGCGTGGAACTGTATGTTGAAGACTATGGTGGCGGCTCTGTCACCAAACTCAAGGGCGTGGCCGATGACTTTATGAAGGCACTGGAGGCACGGCCGGAGATAGAAGAGGTCTATTCGCCCTACGAGGTGAACTATCCGCAATACACCGTCACGGTGAATGCCTCACTGTGTAAGCGCTATGGTGTTGAGCCTGCCACCGTGCTCGGCGTACTCAACGGCTATATAGGCGGTAACTATGCCTCGCAGTTCAACAGTTTCGGAAAACTCTACCACGTCATGCTGCAGTCCGATCCCGGACTGCGTATGGACAGAGACGACCTGAACAATATCTTGGTTGCCACGCCGAACGGTGCCTATACGCCCATCACCGAACTCGTCACGCTGAAGAAGACCTACGGCCTTCAGTCGCTCAACCGCTTCAACCTCTTTCTGGGCATCAACGTAGAACTGACACCTGCCGAGGGCTACACCTCGGGCGATGTCATCAATGCCGTGAGCGAGGTGTCGGCCACGACGCTGCCCCAGGGCTACGGCTACGAGTACACCGGCACCGCCCGCGAGGAGGCTTCGTCCTCATCATCCACGGCGTGGGTGTTTGCCATCAGTCTGTTGCTCGTATTCATTGTGCTCTGCTGTCTTTACGAGAGCCTGCTTATCCCAATGGCCGTCATGCTGAGCGTGCCCTTCGGACTGCTTGGCAGTTTCGTGTTCATTAACCTTGTAGAACTGGAGAACAACATCTATATGCAGGTGGGCATCATCATGCTCATCGGTCTGATTGCCAAGACCGCCATCTTGATCACGGAGTATGCCTGTGAGCGTCGCCGCGAGGGGATGAGTATTGCCGATGCAGCCCTCAGTGCTGCCAAGGCACGTCTGCGCCCCATCCTGATGACTGCCCTGACGCTCATCGTAGGTCTGATGCCTATGATCTTCGAGCGTGGTGCCGGTGCCATGGGTAACGTCACGCTGGGACTATGTGTCGTTGGCGGTATGCTGGTGGGTACGCTGGCCTTGCTGCTCTTCGTGCCCGTGTTCTTCATCTTCTTCCAGACGCTGGAGGAAAGGCTACGGGTAGGCGACGGAACGTCGGGAATGAGGTTCAAGCCACGCCAAGTCACCTCTACGGTGACGATGCTGGCAGCCATCTGCCTGCTGTCGGGCTGCAAGACCTACTCTTCTTACCACGCTGACTCTACGGCCACCGATGTACTGAAAGAACAACTCAGTGCTATAGGTGAATCTACTACAGACAGCGCATTGCCCGCCGAGTGGCGCAAGGTCTTCACCGAGCCGCGCCTGGTCGCCCTCATTGACGAGGCACTCCAGCACAACAGCGACCTGCAGACTGCCCATCTGCAAGTGCAGGCTGCCAAAGCCGCTCTTCGCGGAGCCAAGGGCGAGTTGTTCCCCGCAGTAGGACTGGCGGCCAGCAAGAGCAATTCACGATTCAAGAACAGCGACTTCACCTCGACATCGTCAGGCTATAACCTTGGTGCAGAGGCCAGTTGGGAGATCGATGCCTTTGGCCGGATGCGCAATGCGAAGCGGGCCGCTGCAGCTATCGTTGAGGAGCAGATGGCCTACGAGCAGGCTGTGCGCACCGAACTCATAGCCACCGTGGCAACCGCCTACTACCAGTTGGAAATGTACGATGCACAGATAGCCGACACCCGTTCTATCATCGACAGTTGGACGGAGAGCATCGCTACGCAGCGTGTCCTGCTGTCGGTGGGCGAGGCTACCAGCGACGATGTCGACCAGTCTGAAGCCGCCAAACTCGAAGCAGAGTCCACGCTTGAGGAACTTCTGCTACAATTGCGTCAGGCCGAGAATGCCCTGTGTGCTGTGTTAGGGCGTCCCTGTCAGCACATCGACCGTGACTCGCTTGGCCAGTCGTGCCTCGCCATCGACAGCATCCCGTCGGTCAGCATCCAGGCTCTGGCACGCCGTCCGGACGTCCGCCAGGCTGAGGCCGCGCTGAAGGCTGCCTTCTATGCCACCAATGAGGCTCGCGCCGCACTCTATCCCTCACTGTCGCTCTCGGGCAGCATCGGGTGGACGAATGATGTAGGTGAGATTGTCAGTCCTGCCGGACTCCTGATGAACGCCTTGGGCTCGCTGACACAACCCCTCTTCGCCGGAGGCCGGCTGCGGGCAGAGGTGGAGCGCGCCAAGGCCGAGCAGGAGGCGGCAAAGGTAGCCTTCCGCCAGACGGTGTTAGAGGCTGGCCGCGAGGTAAACGACATCATGGCCACAGAGCAATATGCCCGCCGTGCCATCAGCCTCAGTGAGCAACAGGTGGAAAAACTGTCGCATATCGCCGATGCCTCAAAGTTGCGTATGCAGTACGACGAGGACGTGAACTACCTACAGGTGCTGATGGCCCGCCAGGCCCTGCTCGAAGCCCGATTGCAGTTGCTGGCCCACCGTTATGAAATGATAGATGCCTACATCCAGCTATACAAAGCACTGGGTGGTGGCATGGACAATAATGGTAACAAGGTAGTGATTAAGTGAGAATAAAAAAACGGAAGAATTATGCAAATGACTAAGAAGAAATGGATGGTGGTCGCCACGGTGCTGATTGGGGCGGTGCTGATGGCAGCGTGTACCAAGGAGGGCGACACCATCTACGAGCCGGACCCGGCAGACCAGGGCAGCAGCGCGCCGCTGGTGACGGTGGTCTACGACCCCAACGCGCTGGGCGACCGAGGCTACAACGACCTGATTTACCGGGGCGGGAAACCGCCTCGGCAGACTGTCCGAACGTCGGAAAGCGTCGGAAAGGTGGAAACGGGGCTGTCCGAGCGTCGGACGAAGCGGATTTGACACTCGTGAAGGTTTCCGAGCGTCGGACAGGCTCAAAAAAAGTGCTTCGGCTGTCTCGCAAGCGGCTTGCGAGCACGAAAAATCGCTTCGACACGCTGTCGGGCGACCCGCGAGCATGAAAAATCACTTCGGCACGCTGTCGGGCGGCCCGCGAGCGTGAAAAATCGTTCTGGCACGCTGTCGGGCGACCCGCGAGCGTGAAAAATCGCTCCGGCACGCTGTCGGGCGGCCCGACGGAGCAAAAAGTAAGCAATCGGGGCTGTCGGGCGGCCCGACGGAGCAAAAACTAAGCAATCGGGGCTGTCGGGCGACCCGACGGAGCAGAAAGTAAGCAATCGGGGCTGTCGGGCGGCCAACCGAC
>JAFUST010000080.1 GCA_017467535.1 Prevotella sp.
CGCAGGAGGACTATCAACTCTCGGCCCGCAAGCGCTCGCTGGTCAGCCAGCGGCTGAAGCAGGACTCCATCTACCGCACCGTGCAGATGGACCAGATGGAGGACAATCTGGAGAACATGCGCCGCAACGTGGTGCTCGTGCGTCAGCGCAAGGACAAACTGGAGGTGCGCTCAGCCATCAACGGCGAGTTGGGCCTGCTCGACGTGGAGTTGGGCCAGAGCATCTCGCCCGGACAGAAGATCGGCCAGTTGAACGACCTCTCCGACTACAAGGTGCAGGCCAGCATCGACGAGCACTACATCGACCGCGTGCGACAGGGCCTCACGGCCACGTTCACGCGGGGCGAAAGGCAGTATCAACTGCAGGTGCGCAAGGTCTACCCCGAGGTGCGCGACGGCAAGTTCCGCTGCGACTTCGTCTTCCGCGGCGAGCGGCCGGAGAGCATCCGCACGGGCCAGACCTACTACCTCGACCTCGAACTGGGCCAGCCCGAGCAGGCCGTGCTCATCCCCCGCGGCACCTTCTTCCAGACCACCGGCGGCCAGTGGATCTTCGTGCTCAACAAGGACGGCTCGAAGGCCTACCGACGCAACATCCGCATCGGCCGGCAGAACCCGCAGCACTACGAGGTGCTGGAGGGTCTGGAGCCCGGCGAGCGCGTTGTCACCAGCGGCTACGAGGCCTTCAAGGACAACGAGATATTGGTGCTGAACTAAGCCCTGACAGACAGCATCAAGACTGAGCAGTCGCCTTCAAGTACCGAGCGGCTCCTCCGATACCAAAACAACTTGTTTTGCTGTCGTAGGAGCCGTTAGAACAACTGATAATAACGCCTACTAACAAACCAAAACAACTTGTTTTGGTATGCACCAAACGCCCCGAAATTCGGTGGAAAAAGTGTACCTTTTCACAAAAGGCACACTACATCAAACCATCTGATACAGAGAGAGATAAAGCAAAAAGTGCTACTTTGGTGAAAAAAGTACTTTTTCAGAGGGAGAAGCGATAGCCGACAGACAACTGCGCTGTGCGGTTGCGCTCCTTCAGATCGTACTTCGTGGTGTCGTAGAGTCCGAGGCAGTAGCGGAGTTCGATACGCAGGTTGTCCAGGTCGTAGGCAATGCCGACGGGAATGCCGAAGTCGAAGTCGCGGTGGTAGGAAGTGTCGGAGGATGATGACTCCCAGCCAGTGGTGATGCCATCACCGACGAGTTCGGTGACCGAAGTCTTCCTGTGCACCAGATAGCCCGGCTGCAGACCCGCACTAAGGCTGAGCCCCGGCGCCACGTAGAGGTGGGCCATCAGCGGCAGGTTCAGGTAGTCGAGGTTCAGCGTCATGTCCTTCCAAAGTCCAGGCGCATCCTCGTAGCCCGTGCCCTGCTGCGAATAGAGCAGTCCGGCAGAGAGGCCCAGGCCGCTAAGCACGCGATACTCTGCTTCTGCACCGACAGTGATTCCCAGTTTGCCCTTTGGCGATGCCTTCTCATCAGACGCCGGGCCATACCAGATCCCGCTGTCGCTCATCTTCGCCCAGTTAAGACCGATCTTCGGTGTCAGCGTCCACGTGCCCGTCTCGTCTTGTGCCCCGCTGGTCATGGCCACAGTCAGGCCTACCAGCATCATCAGAATCTTCTTCATGTTCATTGCGTTTTCTTGTATAAACGGAGTTGCCTCGGTTTTTATTTTCCGATGTCCCCATAATTTTGTTTCAGTTCTTCACTGGCATTTGCCTACTGTCTAAAAATCATACGCCGTAGTGTCTAATTTTTAGACAATGTGCATCTACGGGGGCCAAAAGCCTTGGCGGATTCGGCTTTATGGCGTAACTTTGCAGCAACAAAAGCAAATATGATATGAAGAGTTATCTCAAGTTCCTTTCGCGCAACAAGGCCTACACGCTGATTACAGTAGTGGGGCTGGTGGTGTCGCTGATGTTCATCATCCTTATGGGCGACTACACGTGGCGCCAGTATAGCATCGACGCGTGGCACAAGCATGCAGACCGCATCTATTTGACGGGCAGTGAAGAAGACTTTTTCATGTGGCCGCAGGCGGCAGAGGAGATCAAGGCGATGTGCCCAGAGGTAGAGCAGACATGCTGCATGATCAGTCAGCAGGGGCGTATTAAATATGGTGAGCGCGAGACGCAGGGCAAGGCGAGCGACAACGGCATAATCATGCTGGCCGACTCGACGTTCTTCCAGTTCTTCAGTTTCCCGTTGGTGCAGGGCGACCCTCGCACTGTGCTCGATGCACCCGACAAATGCGTCATCACCGAGCAGTTGGCCAGCGAGTTGTTTGGCGACAAGAACCCCATCGGCCAGCAGTTGCAGATAGTGGGCGACCGCCATGTGCGCATGGGTGACAAGGCCGACCCCTACGACTCGACACTGGTCTACACCGTCAGCGGCATTGCCCGCGACTTCGACCACACCGTGTTCCCCAATGAGACGCGGCTCATCGCCAGCATGCAGCGCTTCGGGGCGGTGATGGGCTACGAACTCACCAACGATGCCTTTGCCTACGGTCCCACGGGCACCTGTAAGGCTTTTCTGATGCTGCGGCACGGCACTACGCTTGACAGCAAGATAGAAACGATAGAGAAGCACCTGACGGACAACTATATGCTGTGGAGCCGTATGGGCGAACATCATTTTGCTGTGACGCCACTCACCGACATCATGTTTGCGCCGCAAAACAATGGTTACGGCATGCAGAAGGGCGACCGCACACGGCTGCGCATCCTGTTGGCGGCGGTGCTGGCTATCCTGTTCTTCGCCGTGAGCAACTACATCAACCTGACCGTGGCCAATACGGGCTTCCGTGCCAAGGAGATGGCCACGCGGCGGCTCTTCGGCAGTAGCCAGACGGAGATTTCATTGAAGTTCATCGCCGAATCGACGCTGATGGTGGCGGTCTCCTTCGCCCTCGGGCTGGCACTGGCCTTCCACTTCCAGGCCGATGCCACCGAACTGTTCCGGGGCAAGATAGACCTCGCCAACGACATCAGCGTGGGCACTGTCAGTGCCAGTCTCGGTTTTGTTCTGCTATTGGGCACCGTCTCGGGCATTATGCCGTCGTGGCAGATAGCCCGTTTCCAACCCATCGACATTGTGAAGGGCAACTTCCGCTACCACTCCAAGATGGTGGCCAGCCGCCTCTTTATCATCGTGCAGAATGTGGTGACGATAGCCATGCTCACAGCAGCCCTCGTCATTTGGCTACAACTGCGTCACCTCATCCATGCGCCGTTAGGTTTCAATACAGAAAACCTCTATTACGTCAGTTCGCCCGAGGGAAAGGACCAGACGGTGAGAAACCTGTTGGAGAAGATGCCATTTGTAGAGGCCATCGGCGAAACAAGCGGCACGTCGCTCTCTACCTACAGTACCAGTATGCGCACGATTACTGACGGCGACAAGATGGTCAGCCTCTACCTGACAAATCTGGACTCGACGGCATTCCGGCTCTTCGGCTTGGAAATCCTCAAAGACTACGGTCCGGCGAACGATGGCTATTACCTGACTGAAGAGGCCATGCGCTGCTTTGAATTTGGCGATGACAAGCGCGAAATGACGTGGGGCAAGGGTGAGAAGCGGCCTATCTGTGGCGTCATCAAAGACTTCCACCGTATCAACGTCCTTGCGCCCTACCTGCCCTTTGCCATCCGAGTTCAGGAGCACATGGAACAGCCTAACTACCTCGTCAAGACAAATGGCGACCGCCAGGCCAGGAAGGCCTTCCGGCAGATGCTGCGCGACATAGATGTGCCGGAGAACGACCTGCAATGGTATGTCAGCAGCGTGGAAGATAACATCGCCGACACCTTCGACGAGCAGCAGAACACGCTGAAGATTGTCTCGCTCTTCACCCTGATTGCCATCATCATCTCCATCATGGGCTACGTGGGCATGTCGGTCTTCTTCATCCGCCAGCGGCAGAAGGAGATAGGCATCCGCAAGATCATGGGCTCGACATCGGGCGAGGTGATGCTGCTCATGCTGCGCACATTCACGGCGCCGCTGCTCGTCTCGTTCGTCATCGCCGTACCCCTCGCGTGGTACATCATGCGCGACTGGCTCACCAACTTCTCTTATCGCATCGCGCTCAGTCCCTGGATATTCGTTGCTGCCGGGTTTACCTGCTTCATCATTTCCGTGCTCTCCGTCTTCATCCAGGCCTGGCGCGCTGCTTCCGACAATCCTATCAACAGCATCAAGACGGAATGATGCCGACGGCTGACATTTGGCTGACAACGAAATGTCAGACAAATGTCAGCCTCGTTTTTTGTCGCTCTCGCTGATTGTGACTACCTTCGCACCCCGAAACAACGGAACAAACGAAGCATTATGCAACAATCAACCTTCTACAGAGTGAACACTCTCATGGCCTGGCTGATGGCAGCCATCGCCGCCGCGGTCTATGCCATGACCGCCGAGCCCACAGCCAGCCTGTGGGACTGTCCTGAATTCATCGCCTGCGGCTACAAGTTGGAGATCGGCCACCCGCCCGGTGCGCCCGTCTTCATGCTGGCGGCCAACCTGTTCTCGCAGTTGGCGAGCGACCCCTCGCAGGTGGCCCTGATGGTCAACCTGCTGTCGGCCCTGCTCAGTGCGGGCTGCATCTTTTTCCTGTTTCTCACCATCACCCATCTTGCCAAATCGCTGGTCAGTCCGACGGACGAAGGGCTGACCGCGGCGAAGGCGGTCGTCATCGAGGCCTGCGGCATGACGGGGGCGCTGGCCTACGCCTTCAGCGACACGTTCTGGTTCTCTGCCGTAGAGGCCGAGGTCTATGCCTTCTCCAGTTTCCTGACGGCACTGATGTTCTGGCTCATCCTGAAGTGGGAGCGCGAACTGGGCAGCGGGCGCAGCGACCGGTGGGTGGTGCTGATAGCCTACGTCACGGGACTCTCCATCGGCGTCCACCTGCTCTGCCTGCTGTGTCTGCCCGCCATGTCGTTCGTGGTCTATTTCCGCAGAACAGAGCGCATCACGCTGAAGGGGATGTTCGCCACGCTGATGGCGGGAGCCGCACTGGTGGGCCTCATCCTCTACGGTCTCATACCAGGCGTGGTAAGGGTGGGCGGCTGGTTCGAACTGCTGTTCACCAACGTGATAGGGCTCCCCTACAACACGGGCCTCGCCTGCTACATCGTCCTGCTGACAGGCACGCTGGTCGTGGCCTATCGGAAGACGAAGCGGAGGATGGTGCGTCTCTCGCTGGCCTGCGTGCTGGTGATGCTGGTGGGCTACAGCAGTTACGGGGTGATTTTCATCCGTGCCAACGCCAACACGCCGATGAGCGAGAATGCGCCGGGCAACATCTTCGCCCTCGGCAGTTACCTGAACCGCGAGCAGTATGGTTCGGTGCCGCTGCTCTACGGACCGGCATACACCAGCCATCTGGACTTCGAGAGGGCGGGAGCGGACTATCTGGTGCCGAAGCAGCGGGAGGGCAAGGCCGTCTACCGCCCGTCGGCCGATACGACGAAGACACACTACGAGGTGGTGCGCCACGACATAGAATATCTGTACAAGGAGAACATGCTCTTTCCGCGCATGCACTCCCAACGCCACGCCAAAGCCTACGAGGACTGGATGGGCGGCATGGAGAAGGAGGGCCATCTGCCCACGGCCAAGGAGAACCTGCGCTTCTTCCTCACCTATCAGGTGAACTTCATGTATTGGCGCTACTTCCTGTGGAACTTCGTGGGGCGGCAGAACAACATACAGGGGCACGGCGAGGCCGAACACGGCAACTGGATCACGGGCTTCAAGTGGATAGACGACTGGCTGCTGGGCTGCGACACCTCGCGGATGCCCACAGACCTGACGACCAACAAGGGGCGCAACGTGTTCTACGGCCTGCCGCTGCTGCTGGGACTGGCGGGCATCGGCTGGCAGTGGCGGCGAGGCGGCAGGGGCAGACGCCAACTGTGGGTCGTGGCGATGCTCTTCGTCATGACGGGACTGGCCATCGTGGTCTATCTGAATCAGACGCCCATGCAGCCACGTGAGCGCGACTATGCCTATGCGGGCTCGTTCTATGCCTTTGCCATCTGGATAGGACTGGGCACGGCAGCCATCGCGGCCATGCTGCGCCGCCTGTCGCCTGTCCGTCTACTCCAGAGGCGGGGCGTACAGACGGTGCTCGCCACGCTGGCAGCAGCCATCGCCGTAGGTGTGCCGCTCCAGATGGTTTCGCAGACATGGGACGACCACGACCGCTCGGGGCGCTACACCTGTCGTGACTTCGGGGCCAACTATCTGGAGAGC
>JAFUST010000081.1 GCA_017467535.1 Prevotella sp.
CCGCAACGACCAGCACGCTGGGCCAGGTCGATGAGCAGGCAGAGGTCGAGGCACACGGGAGCGGCCAGGATACTGTCGCGGCAGAGGAAGTTGATCTTGATCTGCATCGGATAGTTCATCCAGCCCACGATGTCGATGTTGTCCCAGGACTCCTTGTTGTCGTTGCGGGGAGGATAGTAGTTGATGCGCACCTTGTGGTAGTAGTCCGTGTAGAGGTCGGGCTGATCCTCCGGCTTCAGGATGGTCTCCAGCGTGGAGAGTTTTGAGACTTCCTTCGTGCGGAAGTTCTGCGGCTCGTCGAGCACCAGGCCATCGCGGTTGCCCAGGATGTTGGTGGAGAACCAGCCTTCCAGACCCAGGCAGCGGGTGCCGATGATGGGGGCAAAGCCGCTCTTGACCAGTGTCTGGCCCGTCTTGAAGTCCTTGCCGGCAATGGGCATGCCGGTCTGCTCGGCGAGTTGCCACATGGCGGGGATGTCGACCGTCGTGTTGGGGGCACCCATCACGAAGGGACAGCCCTCCTTCAGGGCGGCGTAGGCGTAGCACATCGAGGGAGCAACGTGTTCGCGGTCGTCAGCCTTCATGGCTGCCTCGAGGGCCTCCAGCGTGTAGTGCACCTTCTCGTCGATGGGCACGTAGATCTCTGTCGATGCGGCCCAGAGCACCACCACGCGGTCCACCTGCTTCTCCTGCTTGAACCGGCGGATGTCCTCACGCAGTTGCTCCATCATGTCCCAGCGGCTGCTGCACTGCTTCACATTGTCGCCGTCCAGGCGCTTGGCATAGTTCTTGTCGAAGGCGGCCTTCATGGGCACTATCTGCTCCAGTTCGTCGCGCACCGGCTCGATATCCTCCCGCTTGAGCACCTCGGCATAGACGGCACTCTGATAGGCATTCTGAGGATACACATCCCAGCAGCCGAACACGATACTGTCGAGACTGGCCAGGGGGACGATGTCCTGATACTTCAGATACTGCTTGTCGGCACCACGGCCGACACGAATCTTGTCATACTGTGTCATCGAGCCAATGGGCTTGGCCAGACCCTTGCGGGCCATCAGGACACCCGTCATGAACGTGGTGGCCACAGCGCCGTTGCCGACAATCAGTATGCCCAGTTTGCCCGTTGCGGGCTTCACTTCAGCGTTTTTCATTTGTTTGCTTTAAGTTTTTACGATTTGTTTTATTTAGTGCGGCAAAGGTACATTCTTTTTTCGTAAAACGAAAAGATTTATCGGATTATTTTCAAAAATATTGCATAGTTCGGATTATTTCCGTATATTTGCAGACCATTACGAACCCGAAACGAACATGAGACCCAGACACTACCTATTCGTCGTGGCTGTCGCCCTGTGGAGCACAGGCCTGATGGCACAGAACCAAGTATTCATCTATTCGCCCCACCCCTCGGCTGGCCTGCACATCGCAGCCCTGCAGAAGGACAGCACGTGGCAGGACCTGGGCCAACTCTGCTCATCGGACTACGGCACCTGGGGCACGGAGAAGAAGATGCACCACCCCTCGGTGTGTCGTGCCGACGACGGTTCGTGGCGACTGGTGTTTCAGGTGAACGAGCGTTCGCCCCTGTTTGCCGCCGCCTACAGCCGCGACCTGGTCACGTGGCGTCCGCAGGACTATCCCCGAGTGAGCACTCACAACTGTCTGTCGCCCGTGGTGCATCCCGTGACCGGGGGCTACGAAATCATTTACCGCTCGGATGACAATTTCTATCAGGTGTCGGCATCGCCCGACTTCCGCCATTTCTCCGACAGCAAGCAGATGGGACAAGTGCCGTCGGCACTGCTCGGTGTGCTGCAGGGCGAGGTGAAGGTCAACATAGGAGACAAGGAGATGGCCGGTCAGACCTTTGAACTCACCAATGAGGAACTGGAGCGCATCCGCCGTCACTTCGAGACAATGTCGGAGGACGGGCGCAAGAGCGGTGAGCGGATGCACGATGACGTACGCAACCTGAACCTGCCCAAGACTATCGAGGCCACGCTGACCGTGGATGCGGGCAACAGCAAGGCCATCAGCAACCAACTCATCGGCATTTTCTTCGAGGACATCAGTTATGCCGCCGACGGCGGACTCTATGCCGAACTGGTGCAGAACCGCGACTTCGAGTACAATGCCAAGGACCGCCGTGAATGGACAGCCACCACAGCCTGGCACTCGCCAGCCGAAATACGCATCGCCGACAGTCAGCCGCTTTCGCTGCAGAACCCGCACCACGCCCTGGTGACCTGCGACTCGCTGTGGAACGAGGGCTGGGACGGCATTGCCGTGGAAATGGGCAAGAAATACGATTTCTCTATCTTCGTGCGTGGCAAGAAGACCATCGTCATACAATTGATGGCTGCCGACGGCACCGTCATCGCCCAAGGTCAGGTGAAGGCCAAGGACAAGGACTGGAAGCGCTATGAAACGACGCTCACCGCCCTAAAGACCGACGACAAGACCCGCCTGCTGTTGCTGCCGCAGGGAAACAAAGAGGCTGCCATCGACATGGTGTCACTCTTCCCGCAGGAGACCTTCAAGAACCGCCGCAACGGCCTGCGTAAAGACCTGGCCGAGACCATCGCCGCCCTGAAGCCCAAGTTCGTGCGCTTCCCCGGCGGCTGCATGAGCCACGGACAGGGGCTGGACAACATCTACCACTGGCAGCACACCATCGGCCCGCTGCAGAACCGTACGCCGGACTCCAATATCTGGCACTACCACCAGACCCGCGGCCTGGGCTTCTATGAGTACTTCGTGTTCTGCGAGGATATCGGGGCTGAGCCGCTGCCTGTGCTGGCTGCCGGCGTGCCCTGTCAGAACTCGGCCAACAACCATGAGGGCGTTGGCGGACAGCAGGGTGGCATCCCGATGGACCAGATGCCGGCCTACATCGACGAACTCTGTCACCTGATCGACTGGGCCAACGGCGACCCGGCCACCAACGAGTGGGCCCGCAAGCGCGCACTGGCCGGACATCCGGAACCGTTCCACCTTAAATATATAGGTATAGGCAACGAGGACATCATCTCCACCACTTTCGAGGAGCGCTACGAGATGATATGCCGGGCCATTCGTGAGCGTCATCCAGACATTAAAATCTGCGGCACCGTTGGTCCTTTCCACACACCGTCGGCTGACTATATCGAGGGCTGGGACTTCACGAAGAAGCACCCCGACCTGCAGTATATGACCGACGAGCACTACTATGAGTCGACAGGCTGGTTCATGCACCACCGCAACTACTACGACAACTACGACCGGCAGGCCGCCAAGGTCTATCTGGGCGAGTGGGCCGCCAGCACCAAGGCGAAGCGCCCCAATGTGGAGACCGCACTGGCCGAGGCCCTCTATCTGACCGACATCGAGCGCAATGGCGACATTGTCGAGATGAGCAGTTATGCCCCCATGCTCTGCAAGGACGGCCACTCCAACTGGAATCCAGACATGATCTACTTCTCCAACACCACCATCCGCACCACCCCGGCCTACGAGGTGCAGCGCCTCTTCTCAGTCTACAGCGGCGACCGTTATGTCAATTCCCAGTTATCAATTCTCCACTCAACTTTGCCGCCTGACTCGTCCAAGAATTATCAATTGTCCTACCGCATTGGTGCCAGTGTGGTGAAGGACACAAAGACGGGCAAGACCTACTTGAAACTTGTGAATGCCCTGCCGTCGACGCTGAAGATTGACGTCGAGGGGCTGCGGATTCCCGCCAAAGTGAAGTGTGAGCAGTTCTGCGGCAACGGCGTGGAGGACCAAAAGGCCAAGGCCGAGATGATTGAGACCAGCGAGCCTACCACCCTGCCTCCCTACTCAATGCGAGTCATCAAATTGTAAGACGAAAAAAGTGTCAAAAAGACAAGAATACGGGTAAAAAGTTGCACAAACACCCCCTGTGTGTGCACACAAAGAGCAGTTTTATGCCAAAAAATTTGCGTAAGTGAAAGAAAATGTGTTACTTTGCACCCGATTTCAAAACAAAGAACATTCATATTAACATTTTAAAAGAAAAGATTATGTCAGAAATTGAAAGCAAAGTAAAGGCAATTATCGTTGATAAACTTGGTGTTGATGAAGCAGAGGTTAAGCCCGAAGCAAGTTTTACCAATGATCTGGGTGCAGACTCACTGGATACCGTTGAACTGATCATGGAGTTTGAGAAGGAGTTCAACATTTCCATTCCCGACGACAAGGCAGAGAAGATTGGCACCGTTGCCGACGCTATCGCTTACATCGAGGAGAACGCAAAATAAATAAGTTAAAAGTGAAGAGTGAAGAGTGAAGAATTTGCTACCGCTATTGACTTCACCAAAAAGAGGTGAGCGGTAGGAAATTCTTTACTCTTCACTCTTCATTCTTCACTATAAGAATTATGGAATTAAAAAGAGTTGTTGTAACAGGCTTAGGTGCTGTGACGCCCGTAGGTAACACTCCCGATGAGATGTGGGAGAACCTGGTGAATGGCGTGAGCGGTGCCGCCCCTATT
Organism: Prevotella sp.; assembly: GCA_017467535.1. GTDB lineage: Bacteria > Bacteroidota > Bacteroidia > Bacteroidales > Bacteroidaceae > Prevotella. Next base: position 4,493 of record JAFUST010000081.1, read on the forward strand.
ACGCTTTTCGATACGACCGGCTTTAAGACCACATTTGCCTGTGAGGTGAAGAACCTCAACGTGAACGACTACCTGGACCGCAAGGAGGCTCGCAAGATGGATCGCTACACACAACTGGGCATGATTGCAGCCAAGCAGGCCGTCGAAGACAGCGGCATGGACTTGGAGACGGTCGACAAGAACCGTATCGGCGTGGTCTATGGCGTGGGTATCGGCGGTATCAAGACCTTCGAGGAAGAGGTAACCTACTATGGTGCCAACAAGGAGAACGGTCCTAAGTTCAACCCCTTCTTCATCCCAAAGATGATTGCAGACATCGTGGCCGGACAGATTTCCATCATGTACGGTTTCCACGGTCCCAACTATATCACCTCGTCGGCCTGCGCCTCTTCGAGCAATGCCCTGGCCGATGCTTTCAATCTGATTCGTCTGGGCAAGGCCAACGTGATTGTGGCCGGCGGTGCCGAGGCTGCCATCTGCGCCACCGGCGTGGGCGGTTTCAATGCCATGCACGCTCTGTCGACCCGCAACGATGAGCCCGAGAAGGCCAGCCGCCCGTTCAGCGCCAGCCGCGACGGCTTCATCATGGCTGAGGGTGCAGGTTGTCTGATTCTGGAGGAACTGGAGCACGCCAAGGCCCGCGGTGCCAAGATCTATGCAGAGATGGTTGGTGCTGGCATGAGTGCTGACGCTCACCACATCACGGCTTCACACCCCGAGGGACTGGGTGCTATCCTGGTGATGCAGAACGCCCTGGAGGATGCCAACATGAAGCCCGAGGACATCGACTACATCAATGTGCACGGCACATCTACCCATGTAGGCGATATCTCTGAGGCCAAGGCCATCAAAGAAGTGTTTGGCGACGCCGCCTTTAAGTTGAACATCTCGTCGACCAAGTCGATGACTGGTCACCTCCTGGGTGCCGCCGGTGCCGTAGAGGCTATGGCCACCGTGCTGGCCGTGAAGAACGACATTGTGCCTCCCACCATCAACCATGAGGAAGGCGACGAAGATCCTGAGATTGACTACAACCTCAACTTCACTTTCAACAAGGCACAGAAGCGCACCGTTCGTGCTGCCCTGAGCAACACCTTCGGATTCGGCGGTCACAATGCCTGCGTGGTATTCAAAAAGTATGAGAATTAAAGATATCATCGGCAGAATAAGGCTCCCTTTCCGCAAGGAGAAGGAGCTTTTTTCTTCCCTCTACGACATCATCGGCTTCTATCCCGACAACATCAGTTACTACAAAGTGGCCCTGACCCACAAGAGCAGCGGCCAGCACAACGAAAAAGGCAAGCCACTGAACAACGAGCGGCTGGAGTTCCTGGGCGATGCCATTCTGGATGCTGTGGTGGGACATATCGTCTATGAGCATTTCTCGGGAAAGCGCGAGGGATTCCTGACCAACACCCGCTCGAAACTGGTGAGCCGTGAGACGCTGGGCAAACTGGCCGGAGAGATGGGACTGACGGAACTCATCCAGAGCAACGGGTCGCAGCGGTCGCACAACAGTTACATGGCCGGCAATGCCTTCGAGGCACTGGTGGGTGCCATCTATCTGGATCAAGGCTACGATGCCGTGATGCGGTTCATGAAGAAGCGCATCCTGGCTCAGATGGTCAACATCGACAAGGTGGCCTACAAGGAGGTTAACTTCAAGTCGAAGTTACTAGAGTGGACGCAGAAGAACCGCGTGAAAATGGAGTTCCGCTGTCTGAAGCAGGACAAGGACGACAAAGGTTCGCCCATCTTTGGCTTCCAGGTGCTGATAGAAGGCGTGGAAGGTGGCAAGGGACAAGGCTATTCCAAGAAGGAAGCGCAGCAGGAGTGTTCGAAGGAGACACTGCAGCGCCTCCGCCGTGAGCCGCAGTTCATTGATGCCATCTTTGCTGCCAAATCGAGTCGCACCAAGATGGAGGAGGAGCCCACTGCAGTAGCCCCCGACCTGGAGGCCGAGAAGGAATTTATCATCAAGACTGAAAAGCCGAGAAACCCGAAACATCCAGAAATTCAGGAATATCCGGAGACTTCGGAAAGCCCGGCCTCCGATATCGACGAGTTCGACCTGTCCGACATTACGCATCATCCAGAAGAACTGTCGCGAGAAGACATCATTGCGGCAGCCGAGGCCGCAGCGTATGAAGGTGAAAAAGTAAAGTAATAAAAAGGTAAGAAAGAAATTGCTATGCGCTTTTACAAAGCGAAGCGACTTAAAGAAATAAAGTAAAATAATGGCTTTAAAATGTGGTATCGTGGGACTGCCCAACGTGGGCAAGTCGACACTGTTCAACTGCCTGTCGAGCGCTAAGGCCCAGGCAGCCAATTTTCCTTTCTGTACGATTGAACCGAACGTGGGTGTCATCACTGTGCCCGACGAGCGTCTGAACCGTCTGGCAGAAATTGTACACCCGGGCCGCATCGTGCCCGCCACCTGCGAGATTGTAGACATCGCCGGTCTCGTGAAGGGAGCCTCGAAAGGTGAGGGTCTGGGCAACAAGTTCCTGGGCAACATCCGTGAGACGGATGCCATCATCCACGTGCTCCGCTGCTTCGAGGATGAGAACATCACCCACGTGGACGGCACCATCGACCCTATCCGCGACAAGGAGATCATCGACACCGAACTGCAACTGAAAGACTTGGAGACCATCGAAAGCCGACTGGCCAAGACCGAAAAGGCTGCTGCTGCCGGCAACAAGGACGCCAAGGTGGAGGCCACCGTGCTGAAGGCCTATAAAGACGTACTGGAGCAGGGCAAGAACGCCCGCATCGTGGAGTTTGAGACCAAGGAGGAGCAGGATGCTGCCCGCAACCTCTTCCTGCTGACAGCCAAGCCCGTGCTCTATGTCTGCAACGTGGGCGAGGCCGACGCCAAGGACGGCAACGACTTCACCAAGAAGATTGAGGCTATAGCCAAAGAGGAGGGAGCCGAAACGATGGTCATCGCCGCCAAAACCGAAGAAGACATTGCCGAACTGGAATCGTACGAGGACAAGATGATGTTCCTGGAGGAACTGGGGTTGAGCGAGAGCGGTGTCGACCGCCTCATCAAGAAAGCCTACGCCCTGCTGAATCTGGAAACCTTTATCACCGCCGGTGAGATGGAGGTAAAGGCCTGGACCTACAAGAAGGGCTGGAAGGCTCCGCAATGTGCTGGCGTCATCCACACCGACTTCGAGAAGGGCTTTATACGGGCCGAGGTCATCAAATACGACGACTACATTAAATACGGCTCCGAGGCTGCCGTCAAAGAGGCCGGCAAGATGGGCGTCGAAGGTAAGGACTACGTGGTGCAGGACGGCGACATCATGCACTTCCGGTTCAATGTCTGAATGAGAGACTAAAAGAAAATGAATATCCTGAGTTATATCACTTGGAACCCCTCGTTGGACGCCTTTTCACTGGGACCGTTCAGCGTGAGATGGTATTCGCTGTGCTGGCTCATCGGACTGGCTTTGGCCTATCTGATGGTGCGCTGGCTGTATAAGCACCAGAAGATAGCCGACGAGAAGTTTGAACCCTTGTTTCTCTACTGCTTCGTAGGCATTCTGGTGGGTGCCCGCCTGGGCCATTGTATCTTCTATGAACCGGGGCACTTCCTCACCTCGTGGCAGGGTTTCGTGGAGATGCTGCTGCCCATCCGCATCATGGCCGACGGCTCATGGGAGTTGACTGGCTATCAGGGACTGGCATCCCACGGCGGCACGCTGGGCCTCATCCTGGCATTGCTGCTCTATGTGAAGCGACTGAAGGTGCCCATGTGGCAAGTGCTCGACAATATCGGCATCGCCACAGGCATCACGGCCTGCTGCATCCGCTTAGGCAACCTGATGAACTCGGAGATCGTCGGAAAGATTACCGATGAGGCCCTGCCCTGGGCGTTCTATTTCGTACAGCACGACGGTGCAAAGGACGTGGTGCTGCGCCATCCGGGCCAACTCTACGAGGCCATTGCCTATGCCCTGCTCTTCCTGCTGATGGTGATTCTCTACAAAAGATTCCCTCAGAAGGTGGGCACCGGCTTCTACTTCGGCCTTTGCCTGACTTACATTTTCACCTTCCGTTTCTTCATCGAGTACTTCAAGGAGGTGCAGGAAGCCTTTGAACAAGGTATGCTCTTCGACATGGGCCAATTGCTCTCCATCCCTTTCATCGCCATCGGCCTATGGTTCATGGTCAAGGGTTGGAGGAAAGGATAAGGGGCAGGAGGCTCTGGCTCACGACTTGCCGGAGACAATCCGCTTAATATCATTCAGTTTATTCAGGGCCTCGATGGGAGTAAGATTATTCACGTCGAGGCCTAATATTTCGTCGCGTATCTGACAGAGCACGGGGTCATCGAGTTGGAAGAAGGAGAGTTGCATGCCCTCGCGGCTGTCAGCAATATCACCGATGGCTTTCCCGGCACGTCCCACTTGGGTACTCTCGGCCTCCAGTTGTTTCAAGATGATGTTGGCACGCTTCACGATGCTGCGGGGCATGCCGGCAATCTCAGCCACATGAATACCGAAGGAGTGCTCCGATCCGCCACGCTCCAACTTGCGCAAGAAGATGACCTTGTCGTCGACCTCCTTCACGCTGACATTGTAGTTCTTGATGCGTGGAAAGTTCTTCTCCATCTCGTTCAGTTCGTGGTAGTGGGTGGCAAAGAGCGTGCGGGCCTGAGCCTTGGGCGTCTCGTGCAGATATTCCACGATGGCCCAGGCAATAGAGATGCCGTCGTAGGTCGAGGTACCACGGCCCAACTCGTCGAAGAGGACCAGCGAACGGGGTGTCACATTATTTAATATATTAGAGGCTTCTGTCATCTCCACCATAAATGTCGATTCGCCCAATGAGATATTGTCAGATGCTCCCACGCGGGTAAAGATCTTGTCGACCATACCAATGCGGGCAGCCTCGGCAGGCACAAAACAACCCACCTGAGCCAACAGCACAATGAGGGCCGTCTGGCGCAGCAGGGCCGACTTACCAGCCATGTTCGGACCGGTGATGACGATAATCTGCTGACGCTCCTGGTCCAGTCGCACATCGTTGGGCACATACTGCTCATCGACGGGCAGTTCGGTCTCGATGACAGGATGGCGACCCTGACGGATATCTATCACATCAGAATCCTCTACCACCGGACGGATATAGCGGTGCTCCTCTGCCGTCTTGGCAAACGACAGCAGACAGTCAATGCGAGCCAGCATGGCAGCATTGGTCTGAATCTGCGCAGTGTACTGCTGGATGGCCTGCACAAGAGTATTGAAGAGTTGGGCCTCCAGTGAGAGTATCTTGTCTTCTGCACCCAGGATCTTCTCCTCATACTCCTTCAGTTCCTGAGTGATGTAGCGCTCGGCCTGAGCCAGCGTCTGCTTGCGCACCCATTCGGCAGGCACACGGTCCTTGTAGGTGTTGCGCACCTCGAGGTAGTAGCCGAACACATTGTTGTAGCCTATCTTCAGTGACTGTATGCCGGTTTGCTCGGCCTCGCGGTTCTGAATCTGAAGCAGATAGTCCTTGCCGCTATAGGCTATGTGGCGCAGTTCGTCAAGTTCCGTCGACACACCGTCGCGCATCACCCCACCCTTCTGCACCTGCTGGGGCGGATCGGGCACCACCTCACGCTCTATGCGGTCACGTATCTCCTCGCAGAGCGTCAGCCGCTGACCAATCTGCTGAATGACGGGATTGTCGGTCTCCAGACAAGCCTCCTTGATGGGCTGGAGTGACTGCAGGGCCACCTTCAACTGCACCATTTCGCGGGGTGTCACGCGGCCCACGGCCACCTTAGAGATGATACGCTCCAGGTCGCCCACCCGCTGCAGTTGCTCGTCGACCAACTGGCGGAATGCGGGTTCGCGGAAGAAATACTCCACCACATCCAGGCGGTCGTTGATGGGCTTCTGATCCTTCAGCGGGAAGACCAGCCAGCGGCGCAGCAGTCGGCTGCCCATGGGCGACACGGTGCGGTCGATGACGTCGAGCAGGCTCTTGCCGTCGTCCTGCATCGGCTGCACAATCTCCAGCGAACGGATGGTGAACTTGTCCAGACGCACATACTTCTCCTCCTCGATGCGCTGGATGCTCGAGATGTGGCCTATCTGGGTGTGCTGCGTCTGCTCCAGATACTCCAAGATGGCACCGGCAGCCGTGATGCCGCTATGCAGATGATCCACACCGAAGCCCTTCAGCGTTTTTACGCGAAAGTGCTTATGCAACCGCTGCTGCGACTGCTGTTCGGTGAACACCCAGTCATCCAGTTCAAACGTAAAATAGCGGCTGCCGAAGTAGCGCTCAAAGTCCTTTTTCCTGCCACGCTCGTAGAGCACCTCCTTGGGCTGAAAGTTGCCCAAGAGTTTCTCCACGTAGTCGTAGGTACCCTCGCCGGTCAGGAACTCGCCCGTAGAAATATCGAGGAAGGCCACGCCACAGGCCGAACGTCCGAAATGGACGGCAGCCAGGAAGTTGTTCTCCTTGTAGTTCAGCACGTTGTCGCCCATGGCCACGCCCGGCGTCACCAGTTCGGTGATACCGCGCTTCACCAGTTTCTTGGTCAGTTTGGGGTCTTCCAGTTGGTCACAGATGGCCACACGCTTGCCGGCCCTGATGAGTTTAGGCAGATAGGTGTCGAGGGCATGATAGGGGAATCCTGCCATCTCGTCGCCTTTCACACCGGCCCCATTGTTACGCTTGGTCAGCGTGATGCCCAGAATGCGGGCAGCCACCACCGCATCGTCGCAATAGGTCTCATAGAAGTCGCCGCACCTGAACAGCAGCACTGCATCAGGATGTTTCGCCTTCAAATCAAAAAACTGTTTCATCATCGGGGTCAGTTCCCCGTCTTTCTTTGCCATCTGTTTTGTCTTTATTGGCCACAAAGGTACGAAATATTTGTGAATAATCATTCCTTTCTGAAAACTTTTCGCCTTTCAGTAAAAAATTTCCTATCTATTGTATGGCTATATCGGGGAAATTTCTTACCTTTGCATCCGATTTCGATTTTCCAAAACGGAAAACTTTTTAAAAATCAAAAAGAGAAAAGTTATCCAAAACGGAAAACTTCCTGAAGCAGACAAGAAACAAAAAGATAAACTAAAAGCCGATATGGAGATTAAGAACTTTACCATCACGAAGCGAGACGGAAGCAAGGATCGCTTCTCACTTGACAAGATCATGAATGCCATCATCAAGGCATTCGAGAGTGTGGAACAGCCCTCCGACCTGGGCACTATCTCTAAGATTATCAGCCACTTGGACATTCACGACGACATCAAAGTGGAGGACATTCAGAACCAGGTGGAAGAGGCCCTGATGCGCGAGGGCTTCTACAAGGTGGCCAAGTCGTTCATCCTCTATCGCCAGCAGCACACAGAAGACCGCGAGACGCTGGAGAAGATGAACTTCCTCTCGGAATACATGGAGTCGGTGAACGCGGCCACCGGTTCGAAGTACGACGCCAACGCCAATGTTGAACATAAAAACATAGCCACACTCATCGGCGAGTTGCCTAAGTCGAACTTCATCCGCCTGAACCGTCGCCTGCTGACGGAGCGCATCAAGAAGATGTACGGCAAGCAACTGGCTGACGAGTATATCGACAAACTGACACACCACTTTATATATAAGAACGACGAGACCTCGCTGGCCAACTACTGCGCCTCGATCACCATGTATCCCTGGCTCATCGGCGGCACCACGGCCATCGGCGGCAACTCGACGGCTCCCACCAACCTGAAGTCGTTTGCCGGCGGCTTCGTCAACATGGTGTTCATGGTCTCCTCGATGCTGAGCGGCGCCTGTGCTACGCCCGAGTTCCTGATGTACATGAACTACTTCATCGGCAAGGAGTACGGCAAGGACTACTGGCAGC
>JAFUST010000082.1 GCA_017467535.1 Prevotella sp.
GTCTGCGAAACATTGAGGAGCGCATCCGCCCCTATCACGGAACCATGCACATTGCGCCGTCGGCCGCGGGTGGAACAGAAGTAAACGTAAGCATCCCACTATGAAGAAATATTTGATTGACGTTTATGTGGCCGACGACCATGCCATGTTCTGTGAGGGACTGGCTGAAGCCATCAACCGCAGCGGCCTGGCCCGTGTAAGCCATCAGTTCAATACCCTGTCAAGTTGTGCTGCCGCCCTGAAGGAGCGCCGTCCCGATGTGCTGTTGCTCGACCTCTCGATGCCCGGCGATGACGGCGTAGCCTTTTGCCGTCAGGTGGTCAGCGACTATCCGAGGATGAAGGTCGTGGTCGTCACCGTTCACGACGAATATGCCCTGATACGGCGTGTGCTTGACAGCGGTGCCCACGGCTACGTGCTGAAGCTGTCAACGATGGATGTGCTCGTCAAGGCCATTGTCACAGTCTGGCGAGGCGGCCGGTTTATCGCGCCGGAGGTAGAGGACATCATTCAGCGCAGCGAACCAAAAGCCGTTCACATTACCCCTGCGGAACAGAATGTTCTCCGCCTGATTTGCGATGGCCTCACAAACACAGGGATTGCAGTCCGTCTTGGGCTGACTGTAGAGACTGCTGGCTGGTATCGCAAACATCTGCTTGCCAAGTGTGAGGCCAGAAACACCGCTGAACTGGTGCGAAAAGCCTTACGCGAACACCTTATTTAAAGAATTACAACTCCAAACCACCCTCGCTTGGTGTACCGATGGAACCGCCTCAATGCCGCGCTTTCGGTCTTTGTGACTGTGGCAGGTATGGCCGGAGCCTCCCACTACCGTTGGCGAGATAGGTACTACAGGCACTTTCGATGCGACGGCGTTCGATACCTCGGGCTACGATGGCGGAACGGGCACAGACAATAGCACGTCGAGTAAAAAGAAAAACACCTCACTGCCTCCTGCAAAGAAGGCAAAGCAGGTGGATCATGTGGCGATCAAGAATCTCGACCGAGCCTATAGTGGCTACGATGATCAATTGGTCAATATGCAGGTTTATCCTGAGCGTTATTCCAAGCACGACTTCGATAATGTACCCAGCATACAGCGAAAGATGCGGGAGATCCGCGAGAAAATCAAGCAGATGGGTGGTTTTAACAAACCGGCCTCGCCTCGAGAGACGTGGGTTCCGAGAAAATAGTGTTATTTGAGTCTTCGGGATTTCCCGACACTATCGTACACTCTGCACTTGCTGCATGACACGCAGGAAGTTGCCGCCCCAGATCTGCTGGATGTCCTGCTCGCTGTAGCGGCGAGCCAGGAGTTGGCGGGTGAAGTTGACGAGTTCGCTGGCATCGGCCAGGCCGCGGACGCCACCGTCGCCGTCGAAGTCGGTGCCCAGCCCCACGTGGTCGATGCCCATCACCTGAATGGCGTGGTCCAGATGGCGCATGGCATCGAGGATGGTGGCCTCGCCGTCTTTCACTAAGAAACCATTGTAGAGGGTGATCTGGCAAACGCCGCCTCGATGGGCCAAGGCCCGCATCTGGTCGTCGGTCAGGTTGCGGGGATGGTCGCAGAGGGCACGGGCCGAGGAGTGGCTGCACACGATGGGCGTCTCAGAGATGTCGAGCGCATCGTAGAAACTGCGTTCGTGGGCGTGGCTCAGGTCGACCATCAGCCCCTGGCGGTTCATCTCGCGGATGACCTGCTGGCCGAAGTCACTCACGCCGCCGTGGGTCTCATTGCCTCGGGCGGAGTCACAGATGTCGTTGTCGCCATTGTGACAAAGTGTGATGTAGACGACGCCCCGTTCGCGGAAGTGGCGTATGTTCGCCAGATTGCCTTGTAGGGCCAGTCCATTCTCTATGCCCAGCATGATGCTTTTCTTGCCAGTCCGTTTGTTGGCCCATAGTTCGTCTGGCATGCGGGCTATAGCCAGATATGGAGTGTTCTGACTTACAATTTGGCCGATTTTATCGAAGATATGGTCGGCAAACTCCCGAGGCATCACGCCCTCGCTGTTCTTCTGCCATTGGCCGTCAGCGAGGCACCACTCCTTCTGCGGCAGGTAGGCCACCATGATGGTAGCGTCGAGCCGTCCTTCGGTCATCTTGTGCAGATCGACCAACAGGCGGTCGTCGCGGGTGTCGAAGTGGACACCCTGAGGGAAAAACATGGGTGTGTCGCAGTGGGTGTCGAGGGTTAGGATGCGGCTGTGCAGTTGCTTCACCTCGTGGAACTGCTGCGCCTGGCCGACCAGCCACTGGAACAGCGGCAGCCCGTCTTCGCCCAGGCATTCCGGATGCCACTGCACGCCGATGATGGGCTTGTACTCCGTACTCTCGATGGCTTCGATGATGCCGTCAGTGGCGCGGGCCGTCACACGGAAATGGGGGCCAGGTTCGCTGACAGCCTGGTGGTGGAAGGAATTAACGAATAGTGAATAGTTAATAGTGAATAGATTGCTGTCGCCGCAGTAGATATTATATAAGGTGGAGTCCTTGTCGATGGTGATGCTGTGGGTGGGCTCCGAGCGGTCGGCCTCCTGCGAGTGCTTCACGGTGGTGTCGATGTGCTGCTCTACGCGGCCGCCAAGGGCGGTGACGAGTGTCTGGATGCCGCGACAGATGCCCAGTATGGGCAACTGCCGCTGGAAGGCCAGTCGGGTGATGAGCAGTTCGGGCAGGTCCCGCTCCTGATTGATGCCGCCTAAGCGTGGCACGGGTTCCTCGCCCTGATAGAGCGGGTTGATGTCAGCACCGCCGCTGAGCAGCAGGGCGTCGACACGTTCCAGTGTGCTGATGATGACCGAAGGGTCGGCCGATGGCGGGATGATGAGCGGTGTGCCGCCAGCAGCAATCACCTGCTTGTAGTAGCCCTCGCCTAACTTGCAGTTCAGGTCGGCATAGTTGCCCGTGATGCCGATGACGGGCTGACACTGGGCGGCAGGGAACTGCCGGTGGATGTCAGCGAGACGGGCATTGAGGTCGAATCTGTTCATTCCTGTTCGGCTAATTCTTCAAAGTGTACGGGTATCTCGCGCTTGATGCTCTGCTCCAGCGAGATGAGCGTCTCGGTGGCCGTCACGCCGGGTATCTCCTGCAGTTGTCCGTTGAGCAGGTGCATCAGTTGCTCGTTGTCGCGGGCATAGAGTCTGACCAGCATGGTGTAGGGGCCGGTGGTGAAGTGGCACTCCACGATTTCGGGAATCAGTTCGAGCCGCTTCACCACATCCTTATACATGGAGCCGCGCTCCAGCGTGATGCCTACATAGGTGCAGGTGCGATAGCCCAGCGACTTGGGGTTGACGTCGAAGCCGCTGCCTGTGATGACCCCCATCTCGATGAGTCGTTGTACACGCTGGTGGATGGCTGCTCTCGATACGTTGCACTCGGCAGCCACATCCTTGAACGGGATGCGGGCATTCTTTGACAAGATGCTGAGTATTTTCTTGTCCAGGTTGTCAATCTTTTCCATTTTGAAGTTGATTACGTTACAATTTGTCAGCAAAATTAAGCAATTAAATTGAAACGTGCAACCTTTTGGCAAGAAAAGTGAGTAAAAAAGTGGAGAACGGCTACTATTTGTCGTTCTCCATGCTCTGTTTACTTCTCTATTTCCACCAATTCCACATCGAAGATGAGGGTGGAGTAGGGCGGAATCTGTCCTGCCTGGCGGGCGCCATAGGCCAGTTCCTGAGGGATGTAGAGTTGCCACTTCGAGCCGACGGGCATCATGGTGAGTGCCTCGGTCCATCCCTTGATGACCTGGTTGGGCTGGAAGGTGGCAGGCTCTGTGCCGTGCTTCGACGAGGCATCGAAGACGGTGCCGTCGATCAGCCGACCTTCGTAGTGCACTTTCACCTTGTCGCTCACCTGAGGCACCTGGCCGTCGCCCTGCTTCAGCACCTTATATTGCAGGCCGCTTGGCGTGACGATGACGCCCTCCTTCTTGGCATTCTCAGCCAGGAATTGGCGTCCGGCAGCCATCTGCCTCTCGGTCTTCGCCTGCTTGTTGGCATCGCTCTTTTGCTGGAACAGTGTCTCGGCCTGCTTCTGTTGCATCACGGTGGTGTCGTTCTCAACGGCGTCCGTGAAGCCGCGGAAGAGCAGGTCTTCTGCGATGGAATCAGGCGTTTCTGCAAAGTCGGCCAGAATGCCGGGCAGCATACGGGTGACCACCTGGTCGGCTATCTGCATGCCCATGCGACGGGCCTTCTGCTGTTCGTTATTCTTCGTGGCGACAGCCTCCTGGAAGCCCTTCACGAAGTCGGCCAGATTTTCTGGCTTGACACCCTGCTGCTGCAGGTAGGGCAACAGGCCATTAGTCAGGCTGATGCCTGCTGCGTAACTCACCGAGTCGCGGCTGCTGCTGAGTGTCACGGGGGCTTTCACCTCCTCCACGACTTCTGCCACCTTCTGTTCCTTCTTTTTCTTTTTGGCGGCGTCAGCGGTATTGAAAGAGGCACCCACCACGAGGGCGAGTGCCAGTATAGCATATTTCTTCATAGTCATGTTACTTCACTTCGAGCAGTTCCATCTTGAAGATCAGCGTGGAGAAGGGAGGAATGTTGCCCATCTCACGGCTGCCGTATGCCAGTTCCTGAGGGATGTAGACCTCCCAGATAGAGCCGGCGGGCATACGCTTCAGCACTTCAATCCAGCCGGGGATGACGCCGCCCTTCATGTTGACGGTCAGGGGCTGGTTGCGCTTGTAGGAGTTGTCGAACTCGGTGCCGTCGATCAGTCGGCCGGCATAGTTCACGATAGCCTGGTTGCTGTCGGTGGGGATGATGCCATTAGCCTCCTTCAGCACCTTGTACTGGAAGTAAGAGTCCAGCGTGCTGCCGTTGGGCAGGGTGACGGTGACGGGCACGGTCTTCACGCTGTCGTTCTTGGCGTTCTCCTGCAAGAAAGCCTCGCTGGCGGCCTTCACATCGCCGTACTTCTCCTCCATCGTCTTGTTCTTGATGCGCTCAAACAGGGTGTTGGCAATTGAGTCGGCCTCTTCCATGCTCATCTTCTGATCGTTCTTGGTCAGGGCATTAATCAGGCCAGCCATCAGATTGCGGGCAGAAATGGTCTTCGTGGAATCGGCGCCGAACAACTGATAGTTGATGTTTTTCACAGCACCGTCACCAATCTGACGACCCATCTCGATGCCAACCAGATAGGCAGCCTTGCCCTTGTCATCGGCAGAGTTGGCACCCTCCAGCAGACCCTCGATGAATTGGGCCATATAGGTTGTGTCGACACCCTTTGCCTGAACCAGATAGTCGGTCAGTCCGTTAGTTTGTACTACACCGATGGCATAACTCAGCGTATCAACGTCGGTCTTCAGGCTTGCCTTCGGATTGTTGCCGTTGCACGACACCATCGTGCCCACGGCGATGGCCATTGCGGCCAAAGCAAAAATCTTTTTCATATTCTTAAATCTTAATTATGTCTTAATTTTTTTTACTCCTTTACACCACCTCGATGAGTTCCACATCGAAGATCAGCGCAGCGTAGGGCGGAATCAACTGACCTGCACCACCCTCGCCGTAGGCCAGGCGATAGGGGATGAAGAAGCGGTACTTGGCACCCTCCGACATCAGTTGCAGACCCTCGGTCCAGCCGGCAATCACCTGCTGCAGACCGAACACGGCGGGCTCGCCACGCTGTACGCTCGAGTCGAACACGGTGCCGTCGATCAGGAAACCCTCATAGTGGCACTTCACACTGTCCTTGGCAGTCGGCTTCTTGCCGTTGCCCTCCTTCAGCACCTGATACTGCAGGCCGCTGGGCAGGGTGATCACGCCGTCCTTCTTGGCATTCTCGGCCAGATACTGCTCGCCGGCCTCGCGGGCAGCCTTACCCTTTTCGGCACGCTCGGCATTCATGGCTTGCTCCTTCTTGGCGAAATAGTCTTGCACAATCTGCTGTGCTTCGCGGTGCGGCACCTTCAGTTCGCTGCCGCTGAGCACATCCTTGATCGACTGTGCAAAGTCGTCTACGTTCAAATCCGTGGCACCCATCTGTGCCAGTTGTTGTCCGATGCCCAAACCGAGGGCATAACTCACTTTATCCATGCTTTCTCTTTATTAATAATGTGTCTACGATAGAAAAATCGTGCAAAATTAGCAATTATTTCTGACTTTGTGGCTATAATTCGAGAAAAATTACTATTTTTGTGCTGTTTTAATAAACTTTGTAGGCTTATGAAGAAGAAAATCGTTGTCCTGACAGGTGCAGGCATGTCGGTAGAGAGCGGATTGAAGACCTTCCGCGATGCCGACGGATTGTGGGAGGAATATCCCGTTCAGCAGGTGGCTACGCATGAGGGCTGGGAGGCCGACCCCACGCTGGTGACTAATTTCTATAATATGTTGCGCCGCAAGTGCTGGGGCGTGAAGCCCAACGAGGGCCACCGGCTGGTGGCTCAGTTGGAGGAGAAATACGACGTGACGGTGGTGACGCAGAACGTGGATAACCTGCACGAACAGGCCGGTTCCACCAAGGTCATCCACTTGCACGGCGAACTGATGAAGGTCTGTTCGAGTCGCGATGTGGACGATCCGCGCTATCAGATCACGCTGACGCCTGACAACTGCGAGGTGGTGCCAGGCACCAAAGCCGGTGACGGCTCGCTGCTGCGCCCCTTCATCGTCTTCTTCGGCGAGGCTGTGCCCAACATCACCGTGGCTGCCGAGGAGGCCCAGACGGCCGACATCTTTATCATCATCGGCACATCGCTCAACGTCTATCCCGCTGCCGGTCTCATCCACTATGTGCGCCCCGGCGTTCCCGTCTACCTCATCGACCCCAATCCCGTCAGTGCCGGTAGTGGCGTGCAGCAGATACAGAAGGGTGCCAGCGAGGGTATGAAGGAACTGATGCAGATGCTCTGATTAACTGATCATTACAATAACGAGATATGAAGAGATACATTTCGCTACTGGCCGTCCTCCTCTTGACTGTAGGAACCGAAGCACAACGCATAGACATCAACAATTCGCAGAACCGTACCGAGGAGGGCTATACCCCCTGGACCATCGGCACCACCACCATGTCGAGCATCACCATCGACGGTGTCACTATCAAGGCCGCCATCGACGGCACGCAGACGGGCCGCACGCTGAAAGGCGAGTGGTGGAAGGACGGCGCCAACAAGTACTCGAAGTTGGTGGCCGACGGCGTGGGTGTCTATGGGCTCGATGCCCAGAACAACACGCCCCAGATACAGCAGGGCGAGGTAGGACTGGCGCTGACTATCAGTGGACTCTCTGCCGGCGAGCATACGCTGCTGGCCTACCACAACAACCCCTCAGGCTATCAGGGGCCTGCCATCGATGTCTACGTGAACAGCGTCAAGGTGCTCACGGGTGTGGCGCAGACCAACCGTGCCCAGACACCGACCACGAGTGGCCAATCGTACATCAAGTTTGTGGCCACCGAAGGGCAGGATGTGGTGATTGCCTATCGTACCACACCTGACGCTTCGTTTGACTACACGCAGGGGTACAACACCACCTCGCTGTTCATCAACGCTCTGGTCTTCGACCATCCCAACCCACTGACTACTGCCGCCGACCCCACGCCTGAGCATCTGGATGAGCATGCCGACTGCGACGGCAATCAGGTGACACTGACTTGGACACCAGCCGCTACCGCCAAGAAGCACCATATCTATATAGGTACCCAAAAGGACCAACTGACGCTGGCCGGCACAACGACCGACGCCCAACTGGTGCAGACGGGCATCAACCCCATGAACACCTACTACTGGCGAGTGGACGAAGAGGATGCCAGTGGCGCCGTCTACGAAGGCGACACTTGGACCTTCCGCCCGCGCCGACTGGCCTTCCCCGATGCTGAGGGCTACGGTCGCTTCGCCATCGGCGGACGCGGCGGCGCGGTGTATCACGTGACCTCGCTGGACGACGATGTGAACAATCCCCAGCCGGGCACTTTCCGCTATGGCATCACCAAGGTGAGCGGTCCGCGCACCATCGTCTTCGACGTGGCTGGCGTCATCTATCTGAAGGGCCGACTGACCTGCTCCGATAAGTACGTGACCGTGGCCGGTCAGACAGCACCCGGCCGTGGCATCCTTTTCCGCGGTGCCCCCTTCGGTATGGCCAGCGACGGCATCACCCGCTTCATTCGTCTGCATCGTGGTCACATCCTCGACGATGACGATGCCGGCAGAGGCCTGGACGGCCTGGGCATGGCTGGCAACGACCACAGCATTATGGACCACTGCTCCATCGCCTGGACCATCGACGAGGGCTTTTCGTCGCGTGGTGCCAAGAACATCACGCTGCAACGCACGTTGATCAGCGAAGCCCTCAACATAGCCGGCCACCCCAACTATCCTGAGGGCACAGCCCACGGTTATGCCGCTACCATCGGCGGTGGCGAGAATGGCGGACTGGGTTCGTCGTTCCATCACAACCTGCTGGCCCACAACGAGGGGCGCAACTGGAGCATGAGTGGCGGATTGGACGGTGCTGGCAACTACGACGGCCATCACGATATGTTCAACAACGTGTGCTATAACTGGGGCAACCGCGCTACTGATGGTGGTACCCATGAGGGGCAGTTTGTGAACAACTACTACAAGATGGGACCAGCCACCACCAAGCGCATCATCATGGAGGCCACGCTGGAAGGACCTCACCCCGGCACGCAGAGTTACTACGTGAAGGGCAACATACGCGAAGACCTCTACGGCACCAAGGCATCGGACAAGGAGAACGACACTTACCAAAAGGTGGTGAAGGCACAGCACACACAGCAATGGGATGTCTTCGTTGACAAGCCGTTTTTCGAGAGTTACGCCACCATTGAGACTGCCGATGAGGCCTTGCAGAGCGTGTTGAGCAATGTGGGCTGCAACCAGCCGGCCCTGTCGAATCACGACGAGCGCATGATTAGCGAAACGCTCAATGGCACCACGTCGACCGTGGGAAGCAAGTCGAAGAAGAAGGGACTCATCGACCATGAGGACGAGTCAGAAGGCTTCAGCGGACTGAATATCACGGAGGCCAGCCGTCCTGCTGGCTGGGACAGCGATCAGGATGGTATGCCCGACTGGTGGGAGGCCTTGGCAGGAACCGACAAGAACACAGCCGACAACAACGGCGACCAGGACGGCAACGGCTATACCAACTTGGAGGACTATCTGGAGTGGCTGGCCCAGCCCCACTTTGTTATCAAGGCCAATGAGGCCTACACCATCGACCTGCGGCCCTACTTTGCCGGCTTCAAGACCTTCACGGTCGTAGACAATGCTGATGCCGAGCGTCCCACCAATGGTTTCGTCTGGAACTTTGAGGGCACGACACTCACGGTGACCGATATGTTCGGCGACAGGCTCAGTACCATCTACGTGACGGTGAGCGACCCTGATACGGGCTATCAGATGACACGTCAGTTCGGCTTTGCCGCAAGCGATGAGGCTGTAGCCATGGGCATCACTCATCACTCATCACTGATCACTCCTCGCTCCTCGCTCGACGTCTACGACCTGCAAGGCCGCCAACTGGCCCAGCCGCAGCGAGGCATCAACATCCAACAAGGCAAGAAGTTCATCGGCAAATGAGCGACGCATCGGTCGTACTGAAGAATCTCAGCATAGGCTATCGCACCAAGAAGGGCATCCGCGTGGTGGCCAGCGATGTGTCGGCCAGTCTTCAGCGCGGCTGTTTGACTTGTCTGCTGGGCGAGAACGGCGTGGGTAAGTCGACCCTCCTGCGCACGCTCTCTGCCTTCCAGCCAAAACTCTCTGGCGACATCCTGCTGGAGGGCCGAAGGCTGGAGGACTACAGCGAGCACGAACTGGCCCGTCTCATCGGCATTGTGCTGACGGAGAAGCCCGACGTTCAGCAGATGACGGTCATGGAACTGGTGGAGATGGGGCGTACCCCCTACACGGGCTTCTGGGGGCGCCTGTCCGATGCAGACCGCAAGGCCTGTAGTGATGCCATTCGCCTCATCGGCATCGACCACCTGAAAGACCGTCTGGTGCAGACGCTGAGTGACGGCGAACGGCAGAAGGTGATGATAGCCAAGGCACTGGCCCAGGAGACACCTATTATATATTTAGACGAGCCCACGGCCTTCCTCGACTATCCCAGCAAGGTTGAGATGCTGCTCTTGATGCGCCGCATCAGTCGCGAGGCCCGTAAGACCATCTTCCTCTCCACCCACGACCTGGAACTGGCGCTACAGGTGGCCGACACCGTTTGGCTGATGAGCCGCACGGATGGACTGAAAATAGGAACGCCCCATGAACTGGCGGCACAGGGTGTGCTGCGCCAGTTCATAGAGCGTGGGGGAGACGTCACGTTCGACGCCGAGACGCTGAGCGTCAGAGTCCTATGGCGCGCTTGAGTTCGCTGGACGTCAGGTGGATGTTGACCGACTTGCCCGAGGTGTTGCCTACATACTTGAAGTCCATGCCGCGGTTGGTCTCAACCAGCAGTCGGCAGATGAACTGCATGTCCTGGTCGCCTTCCTTCACCATGCCGATCATCGCCTCTTTCATCACGTCCCTGGCCATCTCGAGCATAGCGATATCCATCTGGTCCTCGTCGACACCAACGGTGTAGACCAGGTTGCTGCCCGCCAGTTTGACCGATTTCATCGTCAGGCCGTCGCCCAGATCCTGCGGCATTGTCTTGTTGGCCTCTTCGATACCCAACTTCAGCACCGTTTCTTTCATGCCGTCGCTCATGTTGTCCAGGTCCAGGTCGTCGCTGTTGTTTGCCAGGCTCTCGAAGTCAACGGCCTCTGTGTCGTCATAGTCTTCGTAAGCGATGGAATCAGCGATTTCTTCTTCATCGTCATCATCGAAGATGCCGGCATTCTCATTGCGGGCCTCCTCCAGTTCGTAACTCTCGAACTCGCACTTCCACTTTGTGCCCCCTTCGTTCTGGAAGGCGCATCCGATGGTGCCGCCCTCGTTGATGACAGCCTCGACTGCTTCCTTGAAGGGAGAGTCGCCGTCGGTAAACCAGTGGAGCATACCACCCTTCAGCAGATCCCTTCCTTCCTCTTCATCCAAGAACTCGCCGTAGGTGTCGTCCAGACTGATGAAGAAAGCCACGGTGTTGCCGTTGGCCAGTTCCACCTTGGTGACGGTGACGCCGTCTTCTAGCAAGTAGGGGCAACCGGCGTTTTCCTGTTCCACGATGTCCTTCAGTTTCGATTTCTGTGCGCATCCGGCTATCAGCATGACGGCCAGGAGCATCAGCATTGCTTTAACGGTACTTTTCATTGTCTCTTATTTTTTTAGGTTAGAAAATGTCGACCACCAGGATGTCCCACACGGCAATGATATGGAAGATGCTGCCCAGGAGCACGCAGAAGTGAAACACCGTGTGCATGTATTTGGTCTTGTTGAATGAGTAGAACACGGCGCCAGTGATATAGGCCACACCCTCCAGGATAATCATGATGACGGCCCAGGTGGCCACCGTGTCAATCAGCGGCTTGAAGGCCACCAGCACGCTCATGCCCATGATGACGAAGCAGGCCGTCTCGATGTTGGAGTGGTCCTTCAGTTTGATGAAACTGATGATGGTGCCCACGATGGCACACGACCACACAAAGATAAACAGCGTCCAGCCCCACCAGCCATGGTCGCGCATGGCCAGCAGCGTGATGGGCGAGTAGGAACCGGCTATGTGCCAGTAGATGGCCGCATGGTCCCACTTGCGGAAACGCTTCTTCCACTTGCTCTCCTCCTTCAGGGCATGGTAGATGGTCGATGCCAGATAACTGCCCAGCATACCGAAGAGATAGAGTCCCACGCCCAGACTGGCCCACTTGCGGTCGTAGTTGCCCAGGCAGATCACGATGATGAAGGCAATGGCCACGGCTCCTCCCATCATCGCCCCTCCGGCGTGAGTCCATGTGTTCCAGAGTTCTTCCTTACGGGTATAGTTGATAGCCATAACGCACCTGTTTTGCGGGCAAAGTTACGAAAAAAAACTGAGACCGCGCTATCAATACCTAAATATTTCTTAATTCTTGGCGGCAGAAGTGCATTAGTTCTGTTTTTATTGCTATTTTTGTAAGCAGTAATCGTTATGAAAGCAAAAGAAGAACCGACAGGAGCACCCATTCTGGAACTGCAACGACAGCGTGCGCTGCTGCAGATGGAGTATGAGGAGGAGAAGGAGGCCTTCATGCAACAGAAGGAGGCCATGGGCATCCGTCGGCTGGTCAGCCGCGGCGATGCCTGGTTGCCCCTGCGCATCGGGCGTTCCTATTATAATTCGTTGAACCAACTCTGCGTAGAGGTGTTCCGCAACTCGACGGAGGAAGACATCGACCACAACTTTGAGTTCGGGCGGCCCGTGCAGTTCTTTAAGACTAAATCCCAGCAGACTCTCCCCCAGCCCCTCCCTGTGAGGGAGGGGAGTGGTCAGACTCCAACAGCAAAACTGTCTACCCCCCTCCCTTATAGGGAGGGGTCGGGGGAGAGTCTTTCTCTTTTCACCGGTACCGTCAGTTTCGTCGATGGCGACCGCATGGTGGTCAGCGTGCCTGACGGGGCACCACTGGGTGACCTGCAGGTGAGCGACGGACAGGTGGGCGTGATGCTCTTCTTCGACGAGACCAGTTACCGGCTGATGTTCGAGGCCCTGGAGCGCACCATGCGGGCCAAGGGACGGCTGGGCTATCTGCGTGACCTCTTCTACTCGAACCAGAAGGCGGAGACCTTCACCTTTCCCGACATGGGCTTCGACTACCTGAACAAGACGCAGGAGCAGGCCGTCAACCAGGTGCTGCGCGCCAAGGATGTGGCCATCGTGCACGGCCCTCCCGGCACGGGCAAGACGACCACGCTCGTCGAGGCCATCTACGAGACGCTGCGCCGTGAGAGCCAGGTGCTGGTGTGCGCCCAGAGCAACATGGCCGTCGACTGGATCTCGGAGAAACTTGTAGACCGCGGACTGAACGTGCTGCGCATCGGTAATCCTACCCGTGTGGACGACAAGATGCTCTCGTTCACCTATGAGCGCCGCTTTGAGGCCCATCCCGACTACCCCCAACTGTGGGCCATCCGCAAGGCCATCCGCGAACTGCGCAGCCAGCGCAAGCGCAGCGACAACTGGCACCAGAAGATGGACCGCCTGAAGAGCAGGGCCACCGAACTGGAGATCCGCATCAATGCCGAACTCTTCGGCGAGGCCCGTGTCATCGCCTGTACGCTGGTGGGCAGTGCCAACCGCCTGCTGGACGGCATGAAGTTTGGCACGCTCTTCATCGACGAGGCCGCTCAGGCCCTGGAGGCTGCCTGCTGGATAGCCATCCGCCGGGCCGGCCGCGTCATCTTTGCCGGCGACCACTGCCAGTTGCCGCCCACCGTGAAATGCTACGAGGCACTGAAGGGCGGACTGGGCCGCACGCTGATGGAGCGCATCGCCACCGCGAAGCCCGAGGTGGTCACCCTGCTGCGCATCCAGTATCGTATGAACGAAGACATCATGCGCTTCTCCAGCGACTGGTTCTACCACAACCAGATGGTGGCCGCTCCGGAAGTGAGAAACCGCAGCATCCTGGACCTCGACCTGCCCATCACGTGGATAGACACCTCTGAATATGAAGGCAAGGAGGAGTTCATTGGCGAGTCGTTTGGCCGCATCAACAAGACCGAGGCCATGCTGACCGTGCTCTCCCTTCAGGCCTACTTCGAACTGATCGGCAAGGAGCGCATCCTGCAGGAGCGACTCGACGTGGGCATCATCTCGCCCTACAGGGCTCAGGTGCAGTATCTGCGCCAGCAGATCCGCAAGCGGGAGTTCTTCAAGCCCTTCCGCCACAACATCAGCGTGAACACCGTGGACGGCTTTCAAGGGCAGGAGCGTGACATCATCGTCATCTCGCTGGTGCGTGCCAACGACGACGGGCAGATTGGTTTCCTCCGCGACCTGCGGCGCATGAACGTGGCCATCACCCGGGCCCGAATGAAACTGATCATTCTGGGCGACCGTCCGACGCTGACCCGTCATCCGTTCTACAAGAAACTGTGGGAGTATGTGAAGGGGCTGAACATTGAACATTGAAGATTGAAGATTGAACATTGAACATTGAACATTGAAGATTGAACATTGAACATTCTTGCTCTGGCAAGCGTCCCTGCGGGCCGAGCGGAACATTGAAGATAGAACATTGAGTATGGAGGCGGGAGAACTATTTGGGATTTGTCGTGAACTGGCACAGGCGGGGCCGTCTGTGCAGGGCACGAGGCAGATGCATGAGGTCATCGCCCTGTGTGCGGCCGAGGGCTGCAAGCAGCATCGCGGCACCTTCGGCAACCTGTTTTCGCAGGTGGACTTCCTCTGCAAGCAACTGGGGTTGAAGGCCGACCAGAAACGAGCCATTCAGACGGCCCGCCGTCACTCTAACACCAGTCAGCCCATCGAGGGCGATGACTGGCTCTACGACCTGCGGGCCGTCGCGCTGTTCATCTCGGCGGTCTTTTCGGTCGATGTGCCCGGCTCGCTGTTGCAAGCATTGCCTGTCAACCTGAAGCCGCAGCCCAAAGGACTCAGCATCAACCGCGAATACGTGCGCTGCATCGTACGCTCCTTCGACAGTCAGACCATTCAGGCAGAGACCGAGGATGGCAGCATCACCGTCGACTACGGCAACACCGACGAGGGGCGTGACTTCGGCTACCTGCAGAAGATTCTGCGCGAGGGTATGCAACTCAACCTGCTGGACAATCATGTCTCTCCTTCCTCGCTCCTCGCTCCTCCTTCCTCGCCATTGGTCATCCCCGGCCTCATCGTCGTAGAGCCCGACTTCCTCATCGACATCTCATCGCTCGCCGCCTGTTTCACGGCTTACGGCCACCACCCGCTGCTCTACACCGTGAACCGTCTGAAGCCCAAGCCCAACACGCAGGCCACGCTGCTGGGTAACTTCGCCGGGGCGGCCCTCGACGACATTATCAACGACCCCCAGACCACCACGGCCCACACCCTGCGCCGTTCGTTTCGCGAGCAGGCCCTGCGCTTCTGTGCCTGCGCCGACTTCAACGCCGAGGATTTCAAGCAGGCCGCTGAGCGCCAGATGCGCAACATCCGCGAAGCCGTCGAGGCCCTCACGTCTCACTCATCACTTATCACTCATCTCTCATCACTTCCGTCGTTCCTCCTCGAACCCTCCTTCGTCTGTGAGAAACTGGGCCTGCAAGGCCGTGTCGACCTGATGACCAGTGACATGCGCCTGCTGGTGGAGCAGAAGTCGGGCAAGAACATGAAGATAGAACACCAGAGCCACGACCCCCACGGCGTGCAGCGCGAAGACCACTACGTGCAGTTGCTGCTCTACTACGGCATCCTGCGCTACGGCTTCGGCAAGAGTGCCAACCAGGTGGACACCCGCCTGCTCTACTCCCGCTATGAGGTGGCCCGTGGACTGGTCAGCGTCAACTACTACCGCACCCTCTTCCGCGAGGCCATCCGACTGCGCAACCAGGTGGTGGCCCTCGACCTGCTGGTGGCTCGCGATGGCTTTGGCCGTATCGTCCCCCTGCTTACGGCCGACACTATATATAAAGGTATCGCGCCCGACGGCTTCTTCCACCGCTATGTGCAGCCCGAAATAGATGCCCTCCACTCATCACTCATCACTCTTCCCCCCCTCGAGCGTGCCTACTACGAGCGGATGATGACCTTCGTCTATCGGGAGCAGCGGGCTGCCAAACTGGGCAACAGCGAACAGACGCTGCACCATAGCGGCGGCTGTGCCAGCGACCTCTGGCTGATGCCGCTCAGCGAGAAGGTGGAGCAGGGCATCATCCTGCCCGCCCTTCGCATCACCGACCGCCAGCGTTCGTCGGCCTATGGCGGCTACGACCTGATTACGCTGCAGGGCGAGTGTGAGAACAGCAACTTCCGTCGCGGCGACATGGTCTACCTCTATCGCTACCGGGAGCAGCCCGACGTGCGCAGCAGCATCCTCTACAAAGGCACGCTGCAAGAGATAGGCACGGCAGGGCTTGTCGTCCGACTGAACGACGGCCAGCAGGATCCCGACGTCTTCGCCCCCTCGGCAGAAGACCTCTGGGCCGTGGAGCATGGCGGCAGCGACACATCGACGAACAGTCAGATACGCTCACTGCACCAGTTCATCCAGTCGCCGCAGGAGCGCAAGGACCTGCTCTTAGGTCAGCGTCAGCCGCAGGCCGACACCACGCTGACGCTCTCCCGTGCCTACAATCCCCACTACGACGACATCCTCCTGCGCATCAAGCAGGCCCGCGACTACTTCCTCCTCGTAGGCCCCCCGGGCACCGGCAAGACCTCGATGGCCCTCCGCTTCATGGTGGAAGAGCAACTGCTAGCTCCTCGCTCCTCCCTCCTCCTGACCGCCTACACCAACCGCGCCGTCGACGAGATCTGCGCCATGCTCTGCGAGGCCGGCATCCGCTTCCTGCGTCTGGGCAACGAGTCGTCGTGCGACCCGCGTTTCAAAGACTATCTGCTGGAGTCGCGACTCGGCCAGAACGCACAGTTGCAGGCCATCCGCTCGCTCATCAGCGAGACGCCCGTCATCGTCAGCACCACCTCGATGCTGCAGGCCCACACCTTCATCTTCCGGGTGAAGCACTTCTCGCTGGCCATCGTCGACGAGGCCTCGCAGATACTCGAACCCGGCCTTATCGGCCTGCTCAGCAGCGAGCAGATAGACCGCTTCGTGCTCATAGGCGACCACAAGCAACTGCCTGCCGTGGTGCAGCAGGACGAGACCGACGCCCTGGTCAGCGAGCCGCTCCTGCAGGCCATCGGGCTCACGGACTGCCGGCAGTCGCTCTTCCAGCGGCTCTACCGCTGGGAGGTCAGCCAGGGCCGCACGCAGTTCATCGGCACACTGGACCACCAGGGCCGCATGCACCCCGATGTGGCCCGCTTTGCCAACGAGCATTTCTACGGTTCGCAACTCCAGATTGTGCCGCGCGACCACCAGTTGGAGACGCGTCTGCACTACGACGTCGAACCCACCGATGCCCTCGACCGCCTGCTCATGAGCCGCCGAATGCTCTTCCTGCCCGTCATCTCCCAGGCGTCAGCCTCTGTCAAGAGCAACCCCGACGAGGCCCGTCTGGTGGCCGACATCGTGCGGCGCATCCAGCGGTTCTATGGCGACCGCTTCGATGCCGCCACCACCGTGGGCATCATCGTCCCCTACCGCAACCAGATAGCCGCCATCCAGCAGGAATTCTCAATTCTCAACTCTCAATTCTCAATTTCCATCGACACCGTAGAGCGCTATCAGGGCTCCCAGCGCGACGTCATCATCTATTCGTTCACCGTCAGCCGACTCTACCAATTGGACTTCCTGACGGCCAATACTTTCACGGACGAGGGCCAGACCGTAGACCGCAAACTCAATGTGGCCCTGACGCGTGCCCGCTGCCAGACCATCATGGTGGGCAACCCCGACATTCTTCGGCACAATCCGCTCTTTCGTCAATTAATTGACAATTTTTATGCTAAAATATAAAGCCGTTTGCAGGAAATTGTGTACTTTTGTCGGCGATAAGCCCCCTAAGTTAGGGGGATGGGGGTCTGAACAGGCGCAGATTCCCTATAGTTAAGTATAAACATTTAAACGAGTCTGAGTCGCCTGTTCAGACCCCCCTAACTTAGGGGACAAAGATTATGAAAAAGATTAGTCTCAGAGCAGCAGTCGTCCTGCTGGCCGGCGCATTCATGTGCAACTCGTGTATCGGTTCGTTCAGCCTGTTCAATAGTTATGAGAAGTGGCAGTGCAACATGACCGGCAATAAGTTTGTCAATGGTATCGTAGGTCTCATCCTCCAGCCCATCGTGGGCAGCGTCTGCTTGTTTGTCGATGCTGTGGTGCTCAACACTATCGAGTTCTGGAGCGGCAGCAATCCCATGGCCGCTGGTCAGATCCAGACCGTCAAGGGACAGGATGGCCGCTACTATGCCGTGAAGACCCTGAAGAACGGCTACGAGGTGAAGGCTCCCTCGGGCGAGGTGACCCTCTTCATCCACGACGCCCAGACCGACTCGTGGTCGATGCAGCAGAACGGTCAGACTCAGGAGATCATCCGCTTCAATACCGACGGCACCATCCAGGCCACCCTGCAGAGCGGCGAGAAACTCACCGTGACCAACGATGAGGCCGGCCTGAACCAGGTTCGCGAGGCTGTCTATAACGACAATTTCTACGCCCTGAGATAACCAGGACTTTGGACGAAGCAAACCTCAGGTTTGCCGTCATGAAACTGCCACTTTGCTCCGTGCAAAGTGGCAGTCATCTTATTCACTCATCCCTCATCACTTATCCCTCATCACTCATCACTTAGTACTTGTCTTTCGTCTGAATATCATCGGCCCAGCGATGATCCTTGGGGAAGGGCTGTCCGCCCCAGGCCTTCACCTGCGTCCAGGGCTCGGCGGGGTCAGTCCAAAACGGGTGGTCGGCAGGCAGTCCCAGAGGCATTAGCGAGAGGCTGGTCATGTAGAGCGAGCCGTTGTTCGTGTACCAGTCGGCCGTCTCGGGCTGATGGCCGCAGAAGCCGATGGTCAGGAATCCACCCTCATTGTAGTTGTTCTGCTGGTCGTACATACGGTGCATCACCTGCGTCAGGGCGGCGCGCACCTGTCCGTTGGTCAGTTCCTTGGGCAGCGTCTGCCGCCAGGCCATCATGGCCAGGGGCTGCATGGCGGCCATGCGGTAGGGCGTCGAGCGGCCTATGACGGGGAAAGTGCCCTCCGGCGAGATGAAGCGCTCCAGGATGATGCTGTACTTCTGGGCCCGCTTCAGGGCGCGGTCGTAGTATTTCTGATACTCCAGGCGGGTACGGGCCTTGGCATCGATCATGTTCTGCAGTGTCTCCAGATACATGGCGTGGAACACGTAACTCGAGTAGTAGTCGAAGGCAAACACAGGGCCGTCGGCATACCAGCCGTCGCCCACGTACCACTCCTCCACCTTCCTGATGGTCATCATCACGCGGAAGTCGTCATACTCCCTCCGGTCGGTGACCTTGGCAATGAAACTCTCGATGATGCTCGAGAAGAGGAACCAGTTGGTGTAGGGCGGCTCGATGGAGCGCAGTTTCTTGAACTCGTCCAGATAGCGGCGCTTGGTCACGCTGTCTAACGGCACCCACAGGGCATCGTAGCCTCTTACGAACGATTCGGCTATGTAGGCGGCGTCCACCAGGTTCTGTCCTGAGACCCCCCAGCACAGGTAGTCGGGACTCTCGGGATCCACCGAGTTCCTGTAGGCGGCCAGTGCCCACTCGCGCAGTTGCCTGCGCTGCAGACCCTCGGGTGTGTCGTCGTCGGGCAGGCTGAGCCACGGGGCTATGCCCGCCATCAGTCGGCCGAAGGTCTCCATGTAGACCACCTTGCGGTTGCGGTTGTCAAACGAGGGCGAGAACTCCGTCATCATGTTCTTTTGCAGTTCGCCCTTGGCCATGTTCTCCAGCACGGGCTGTGCCATCTTGTAGGCTTCCTGCCGCCAGTAGTCGCGGTCGCTCTGCACCGCCGCTTTCTTCGGTGCCTTGGCCCCGGCAGTCAGGGCCACGCAGGCCAGTAGAATCAAGAAAAGTCTTTTCATTGTCCTTGAGGTTTGTTAGTAATTTTATGGCAAAGGTAGTGCAAACCGAGCGAAACACCAAATTTTTTTGCACCAAAAGGCGCAATTTTTCTTAAAATTCTTTGGCGATTCAGAAATTATGTTTATCTTTGCACCCGAAATGCCTGCTCATGAGAGGGTGGGCACGTTAAAACAACATCGATGGAACGAGACCCGAGGGCAGTTGTACGCCCAGTCTCGAAAGGACGTTTTCGAACGTTACCTGTCTGAACAATCAAACTTCGCAACTTTGAATCTAAAGACAGCGGTAATGCAACAGAGACGTCCGCGTGGGTTGATTTTATATCTCCCTGCGGCCATAATTCCCTTCTTATATATATA
>JAFUST010000083.1 GCA_017467535.1 Prevotella sp.
GAGCGCCGCTCGGGTCTGTTGAGTGACGCTTGCCAGAGCAAGAAACTGGCTGCTGGCTGGAGGATGACGTGAAAATCATCAAAAGACCTGGAACTCAAGGAACACCCTGACCTAGAACTCGACTATATTGCGGCTCCACCCCGCATGGCTCACTACATCGAGGTGAGTACGAAGGTCTATGAAACCTATCTGAAGTATATTGCACCAGAAGACATACATGTCTACTCCATCGACGAGGTGTTTATAGATGTGACGGCCTATCTCGGTTCGTATAAACTGACGGCCCACGAGTTGGCCATGAAGATGATTCACGATGTGCTTTCTCGAACTGGCATCACGGCTACGGCAGGTATCGGCACGAACATGTATCTGGCGAAGGTGGCGATGGACATCGTGGCCAAGAAAGCACCTGCCGACAAAGACGGTGTGCGCATTGCTGAACTGGACGAGATGACCTATAGACAGGAACTGTGGGACTACCGACCTATCACCAAGTTCTGGCGCGTAGGCAGAGGTTATGCAGAGAAACTGGCTCTTTATGGCATCGACACGATGGGCAAGGTGGCGCGGATGTCTGTGCAGAACGAAGGACTTCTCTATCGGCTCTTCGGTGTAAACGCAGAACTGCTGATAGACCATGCATGGGGTTGGGAACCGTGTACGATAGAAACCGTGAAAGCCTACAGGCCTGAGAGCAATTCGTTCAGCAGCGGTCAGGTGTTGCAGGAACCATATACATGGAAGAAAGCCCGTGTGGTGGTTCAGGAGATGGCCGACGCGATAGCACTCAACTTGGTATCGAAACGATTGGTGACAGACCAGTTGGTGCTGACGGTAGGCTACGATGCAGAGAGTCTGGCAAACCCAGAGATACGCAGCAAATATCAGGGGGAGATTACCACCAACTACTACGGCAAGGCTGTGCCGAAGCACGCTCACGGCACGCACAACTTCGAGAAGCCCACATCTTCTTCAAGGCTCATCATGGAGGGAACGGCTGAAATTTTCGATCGCTGTGTGAATCCCGATTTGCTTATTCGCCGACTCAACCTCACGACCAATCATGTGGTGTCGGAATCGTTGGCAACAGCACAGGCCACTGCCCCCCAGCAACTCGACCTTTTTACTGACTACGAATCTCTGGCCAAAGAGCAAGAGGAGCAACAGGCACGTCTCGACAAGGAGCGTCGCATCCAGGAAGCACAGTTGGCCATCAAGCAGCGATTCGGTAAAAACGCTATCCTCCGAGGACTGAACTTCGAGGAGGGCGCAACGGCTAAAGAACGTAACGCACAAATAGGAGGACATAAGGCTTGAAAAGTGAAGAGTGAAAAATAGGCTACCGCACAATGAATACAGATTACGACGATATTATCAATCTGCCGCACTACGAGCCAAAGCACCATCCGCGGATGCCGATGGAGGCTCGTGCCGCCCAGTTTGCGCCCTTTGCGGCTCTTGCTGGCTATGATTCTGCCATTCAGGAGTCTGGCCGACTTACGGATAGTTGGATAGACATGGGCGAAAGCGCCAATGAAGATCTGAACCGCAAGATGGAACTGCTCACCTCAAAGATAGCAGAACATCCGATGGTCAGCATCGAATATTTCCTGCCCGATGCACACCGCTCGGCTCAGTCAAGAGGCGCTTGCCAGAGCAAGAAGTCTGGCGGTTCCTATCAGACTATATCAGGTCAAGTGAAACGGATTATCGACTATGAGCGTATCATCGAGTTCACCGATGGCAGCAAGATTGCCATAGACATGATAAAAGATTTGCAGATAGGATGAGAGTATAATGACAGACTCCGATAGTATCATTTCCAAAAGTGCTGGCATGAACTCAACTATTTTTTGAATATTCCTTTGGCAATCAGAAAAATAATTGTACTTTTGCATGGACTAAAACAACTATTGACATGATGAACATCGGAGACAAGGCACCAGAGATTCTGGGCAAGGACGAACAGGGACGGGAAATCCGCCTAAGTGACTATCGCGGACGGAAGTTGGTGTTGTACTTCTATCCGAAGGACAACACCAGTGGCTGTACGGCTGAGGCTTGCAGCCTGCGCGACCGCTATGAGCAACTGCAGCAGAAAGGCTATGAGGTGGTGGGCGTGAGCAAGGACTCGGCTGCGTCGCACCAGAAATTCAAGGAGAAGCACGCGCTGCCCTTTCCGCTGATTGCTGACATTGACCATACGCTGTTGGAGGCTATGGGCGCCTGGGGAGAGAAGAATATGTATGGCAAGAAGACGATGGGTACCATCCGCACGACCTTCGTTATCAACGAGGAGGGCGTGATCGAACAGATATTTGCTGGCAAGCAGGTGAAGACCAAGGAGCATGCTGAGCAGATATTGAATGAATAGGAAATGACTGAAACGGGAGTTTCATGAAACGAGACATCTATTCTGCCGCTTCATTGATGGCATATATTCAGGAAGTGGGATTCCTGCCACTGCTCAGGAGCGGCATCTATGGCTTTTCGGCCGAGGAGGTGGTCAGCGATGACTGCCGCTATGTGGTTTTCCCCGATGGTGGCTGGGATTGGCCGCTGTGGAAGTGGAAAGGCCCCATAGTGACCAGCGGCGGCTTCGTCTATGGTAAGTTCTTCGCGGGGAAGGCGGGATTTGTCAGCCGTGAGTGGTGGCCGGACTTTTATAACTATCGGCGCAGCGTGGCTCCTGATGTTGAGGAGGGCTCGATAGAGGAGACCATTCTCCTGACGCTGCAGGAGCACGGCAGTCTCATCACCCGTGAACTGCGGGCTGCCTGCGGCTTCGACGGCCCGCGGATGCGTGGCAAGTTCGACGGCTACGTCACCCGTCTGCAGATGCAGTGCCGTGTGGTCACCGAGGACTTTGTCTATCCCACGGATAAGCATGGGCGCGAGTACGGCTGGGGCTGGTCGCTGCTTACCACACCCGAGGCTCTCTACGGAAAAGAGGCGTGCATCTGTGAACGCACGCCTCTAGAGTCGTATGAACGGCTGACGGCTCATCTGGGCACGCTATTGCCTGAGGCAACGGCGAAACAGATAGAGCGTCTGCTCCGTGTCTAATGTGAATTTGCTATAGTCTTCTGCGTGAGGTCTATTTCATCTTCCACAGGCCTTCGTTGTCCTCAACCATAGGGACCACTATTTCCTCCTTGGTGCTGTCGGCATAGTTGATGAGCAGGAACACCTGCATCACGTGCAGCGTCGAGTCCATCGCGGTGCGGGTGGCCTCGATGGAGGTCACGCCCTTGTGGGCCTGGCGCTGCATGTGGGCAAACTGCCTGTAGGACACCAGCAGTTGCTCGTGGTAACTCTGGGGAATGCTGTCCATGCCGGCACGCCCCTCGAGGAATGCCTCGCTGTTGCCGTCCATCAATTGTCTGTAGCACTCCTGGGCGGTGGCCATCGCCTGCTCCTCAGGCGTTGGGTTCGTACACGCTGCCAGCACTGCCAGCACCACTAAGGTCAGCCATCGTGTCACTCTATTCATCACTCATCACTTATCACTTCATCTCTCATCACTTCTGCCTGATGAACACATTGATGGGCGAGCCGGTCAGTGTCCAGTGCATGCGGAGTTGGTTCTCCAGGAATCGACGGTAAGGCTCCTTCACGTATTGCGGCAGGTTGGCGTAGAACACGAAGGTGGGAATCTGCGTGTCGGGCACCTGGCTCACATATTTTATCTTGATATACTTGCCCTTGATTGAGGGTGGCGGCGTGGCCTCGATGATGGGCAGCATCACCTCGTTCAGTTTGCTGGTGCCGATCTTGATCTTGCGGTTCAGGTAGACCGCCTTGGCCGTCTCCAGCACCTTGAAGATGCGCTGCTTGGTCAGGGCAGAGGCGAAGATGATAGGGAAGTCGCGGAAGGGGGCCATGCGCTCGCGGATGGCGTTCTCGAAGGTGTCTATCACCACTTGCGACTTGTCCTCCACGAGGTCCCACTTGTTGACTACCACCACCAACGACTTGTTGTTCTTCTGAATGAGTTGGAAGATGTTCATGTCCTGCGCCTCAATGCCGCGTGTGGCGTCGAGCATCAGGATGCACACGTCGCTGTTCTCTATGGCCCGTATCGAGCGCATCACGCTGTAGAATTCCAGGTCTTCGCTCACCTTGTTCTTGCGGCGGATACCGGCCGTGTCGACCAGATAGAAGTCGAAGCCGAACTTGTCGTAGCGGGTGTAGATGCTGTCGCGGGTGGTGCCTGCAATCTCGGTCACGATGTTGCGCTCCTCGCCGATGAAGGCGTTGATGATGCTCGACTTGCCGGCATTCGGACGGCCCACCACGGCGAAGCGGGGTATGCCCTCCTCCAGGTCGTCCTGCTGCTTGTCGGGCAGCAGTTCCAGCACCTTGTCCAGCAGGTCGCCCGTGCCGCTGCCCGTGGCCGCACTGACGCAGAAGGGGTCGCCCAGACCGAGTTTGTAGAATTCGTACTGTCCGTAGAGGTCCTTGCCGTCGTCGGCCTTGTTGGCCACGAGCAGCACGGGCAGTTTGGCACGGCGCAGAATCTGTGCCACATCCATGTCCAGGTCGGTGACACCGTTCTTGATGTCAACGAGGAAGAGCACCAGGTCGGCCTCTTCGGTGGCTATGAGCACCTGCTTGCGTATCTCCTCTTCGAAGATGTCGTCACTGTTGACCACCCATCCGCCCGTGTCCACCACGGAGAACTCGTGTCCGGTCCATTCGCACTTGCCGTACTGGCGGTCGCGCGTGGTGCCGGCCTCGTCGCTCACAATGGCCTGACGGCTGTTGGTCAGTCTATTGAATAAGGTGGACTTTCCCACGTTGGGGCGTCCCACGATGGCTACTAAATTTCCCATAATCAAGCCCCTAAGTCGGAGGGGTGGGGGCAGAACAAGCGTTAATCAGCCCCGTTTATTGGTTTAACTTGATGGAGTCTGCGCCTGTTCAGACCCCATTCCCCCTGACTCAGGGGGCTTGCAGATACCCGAAGTTGTCCAGTTCGCGTTGGCTGGAGCGCCAGTCCTTGTCCACCTTGACGAATACCTCCAGATAGATGTGCTTGTCGAAGAACTTCTCCAGTGCCTTGCGGGCCTCGGTGCTAACTTTCTTCAGCGCTACACCCTGATGGCCTATGATGATGCCCTTCTGCGAGTCGCGCTCCACGTAGATCACGGCGTTGATGTGTATCTTGGCGTCGTCCTCCTTGAATCGCTCCACCACCACCTCCACCGAGTAGGGAATCTCCTTGTCGTAGTAGAGCAGTATCTTCTCGCGGATGATCTCTGATACGAAGAAGCGGGCGGGCTTATCCGTCAGTTGGTCCTTGTCGAAGTAGGCCGGGCTTTCGGGCAGCAGTTCCTGAATGCGCCTGAGCAGCATGTCGGTGCCGAACTTGTTTTTCGCCGAGATGGGCAGAATCTCCGCATTGGGCAGCAGCGAGTGCCACTTCTCCACCAAGTCGCCCAGAAGACCGTTCTCCTTCCTCGCTCCTCCTTCCTCGTTCCTCGAAGATAGTTCATCAATCTTGTTGATCAGCAGGATGACCGGCGTCGTCATCTTCTGCACCTTCTCCAGAAAGTCCATGTTCTTCTCTGGGTTCTCCACTACGTCGGTGACGTAGAGCAGCACGTCGGCATCCGTGAGGGCCGACTCCGAGAAAGCCAGCATCGATTCCTGTAACTTGTAGTTAGGCTTCAGCACGCCCGGCGTGTCGCTGAAGACTATCTGTATGTCGGGCGTGTTGACGATGCCCATGATGCGGTGGCGCGTGGTCTGTGCCTTGAAGGTGGCAATGGAGATACGCTCGCCCACCAGTTGGTTCATGAGCGTACTTTTGCCTACGTTGGGGTTGCCAACGATATTGACGAAACCTGCCTTGTGCTTCCTGTTATTCTCCATGATGAACTGAAATTTCCTGCAAAGATACGACATTTACGTCAAACGGCCAAACAACCTTCGGGAATTTTTCTTTTTACAGCGGACTTCAGTACTGACAGTACTACCTTTATGAGTTATCGGGGGCTTTATTTGAATGGAGGCTCCAAACAGGTCGTTCCGATGGGAAGTCAGGCCCGTCCCGATAGGACTTTACCCAGGTAAAGTGCCATACCTTACTCCCTAAAGTGCCATACTTTTGCGCCGAAGATGACGCTCGGAGAGCCCTTAGATGGCGTTATTTGCTGTCATTGTTTCTTCATGGACTTTTTTGTCGTCATGAGCCGCATGGCTATCACCTCCTCATCTTTTACACTGCAAAGATAGGGAAAAAATCAGGCGAATGCAAGTTTTTGGCCGACATTTTTTTGTCGTCGGGCGAGAAAAAACATAAAAACAATATGCCCACACTCCGCATGATGTGCGAACTGTGGGCATATATTTGTCGTTGTGCCTGTTTCTACTTGCCGTCGTAGGCCCATTTCAGGAAATTGGCTCCGTGAACGAAGCCTGCTCCAAAGGCCGTCATGATGATATTGTCGCCTTTGCGCAACTGGGGCTCATACTCCCAGAGTGCCAGGGGAATGGTGGCTGCCGAGGTGTTGCCGTAGCGCTCGATGTTGACCATCACCTTGTCCATAGGCATCTCCAGTCGCTTGGCCACAGCCTCGATGATGCGCATATTCGCCTGATGAGGCACCACCCACTGGATGTTGTCCTTGTTCAGACCATTGCGCTCGGCTATCAGGGCACAGTCGTCACTCATGTTGGTTACCGCATAGCGGAACACGGTGCGACCCTCCTGATAGGTGTAGTGCATACGGTGGTCGATGGTGAAGTAACTGGGAGGGCTGACGGAGCCGCCGGCTTTCATGTGGAGGAAAGGCAGGCCCTGACCGTCGGTGCGCAGATAGGAGTCCATCAGTCCGACGTTCTCCTCCTCTGTACCCTCAAGCAGCACGGCGGCTGCGCCGTCGCCGAAGAGCGGACAGGTCTGGCGGTCCTTGTAGTCGGTGACCGACGACATCTTGTCGGCACCGATGACGATGATCTTCTTGTATCGGCCGCTCTGAATCATCGACGAAGCCACGTCGAGCGAATAGAGAAATCCGCAGCAGGCAGCCCAGAAGTCGAATGCCATAGCATTCTTCAGTCCCAGTTTGCCTATGACGATGCTGGCCGTCGAGGGGAAATGGTAGTCAGCCGTCGAGGTTGACACGATGAGAGCGTCGATAGAGTCGGGATCGGCTCCCGTCTTCTTCATCAGTTGCTTGGCAGCCTTGCGCGCCATATAGGAAGTGCCGAGACCCTCTTCAGTGAGGATTCGGCGCTCCTTGATGCCGACACGCGTCATAATCCACTCATCGTTGGTGTCGACCATGCGCGAAAGTTCCTCGTTGGTAAGGACATATTCGGGCACGTAGCCTCCGACGCCGGTGATGATCGCGTTAATCTTACCCATTATTCAGCAACCTCTTCGTCCTTCTTGATAGCAACCTTGCCGCGATAGTAGCCGCAGGTGGGGCATACGGTGTGGTACACGTAGTAAGCGCCACAGTTGGGGCAAACAGCGAGTGTAGGTGCTACAGCCTTGTCGTGGGTACGACGCTTGGCAGTACGAGTGTTCGATTGTCTTCTTTTAGGATGTGCCATAATTTTGTTTTCTATTAGCCCCCTAAGTTAGAGGGTGGGGGTCTGAACTTGCGTTCATTGCCCCGTTATTATACGTTTGTTTGAAAAGTCTCTCGTTCAGACCCCCACTCCCCTAACTTAGGGGGCTAAAAGGTCTTTCAGTGCGCTCCATCGGGGGTCAATGGCTTCCTCGGCGTCCGCATCACTGCTTCGGGCAGCCGAATGCTCTTCGAGCACTCGCATCATAGCATCGTTACAATCGCCAGGTTGATGAACGTGCTGGATGGGTACCGCCAGGACTATCGACTCGTAGATGAACCATGCCGTCTGCAGAGTGCCTTCGCTCTCGTCGACGGTGATGACGTCATCTTCCTCTTGGTATTCGGCCCCCAGTTTCACCACCAGACGCAGGTCGGCCTCTATGGGCTGGTCCATCATGTCCAGACAGCGGTCGCAGGGAACCTGAACTGTGCCCTCAGTGTGCAGTAGCAGTTCAAAAAAGCCGACGGCCTTGCGTATAGACCCCGACACGTGCAACGAGCCACTCTGCACCTGAGCGTCTTCGAGCGAGCGGAAGAACTGATCGTCCAACTCCCACTGCAAGGGCGTGACGTCTTCAGTAAGTGCCTTTAAATCAATCCTATATCGCTCCAGACTACACATACACACTATTTTAGCGGCTGCAAAGTTACAAACTTTTTTCTAATTAGAGCCAACTTTTTCTCACTTTTTTTCGTTTTTGCACAACCGCGCCTTTAGTGTGCAATGGTTGTTAGAGGGCAAACTCGAGCATCACGAACGAGTAGGGGGCCACGTTCAGCGTCATCTTCTTGGCGGCCTTGATGGTCTCCTTCTGGGGGACGATGGGCTGCTTCTCGTAGTCGTTTTCGTCGTCGGGCTGGCCTGTCAGGACGGTCTTTGTGGCCGTCTTCTTCATCGAGCGGAAGCGTGACAGGTCGAGGTTGGCCTTCTTGGCTTCTGCACCTGCGTTGCAGAGTTTCACGTAGAGCGTGCGGTTGTTCACGTTGAGCACCACGCTCTGGCCGTAGAGACTCTTCTCCACAGGCTGGCAGACACCGGCCTCGTCGCCCTCAAAGGTCACGCAGTCGCCATAGTAGTACTGGCCGCTGGACAGTCCGAACATCTGCTGCACGTAGTAACTGCAGGTGGGGTAGACACGCTCGTTGTCGAAGTAGATCAGGTCGGGGTTCCAGTTGGTGGCACCCTTCTTGGCGAAGAGCGGGGCGTAGGAGGTCATCGAGACCACGTCGCCGTTGCGCTCCACGTGCAGCAGGTAGAGACCTTCGGCCAGGGCATCGATGAGTTTCTTGTCTTTGGCGGCATACTCGCCCAGGTAGACCTTCGTCTGGCGGTCGCGCGGATACTTGTCGTACTGGCGGCTATCGAGGAAGTACTTGTTGGGTTCGTAGTAGTGCTCGTCGATGATGGGCATCTGCAACTCTTCGGCCAGTTTCCAGCCGTTGTCGTAGTCGGGGTTGCCAGGGTGAGAACCGGGGCCGGCGGTGCCCACGATGACGATTTCGGGGTGGGCCTCGCGTACCTTCTTATATATATAGCGGAAGCGCTCGGCAAATTCAGGCGAGATCTTCTCCTCGTTGCCCAGGCCCAGATACTTCAGACCGAAGGGTGCGGGGTGGCCCTGTTCGGCGCGCATCTTGGCCCACTTCGAGGTGGCGGGGTCGCCGTTGGCCCACTCGATGAGGTCCAGTGCGTCCTGCACCCACTCGTCCATGTCATCCATCGGACAGGCATCCTGAGCCTGCTCGGGCCACATGTTCCAACCGCCGTTGGCTCCCTGGCAGTTCACGCCGCAAGGCAGGATGGGCAGGGGCTGCATGCCCAGGTCTTCGCAGAACTGGAAGTACTCGTAGTAGCCCAGTCCCATTGACTGGTGGTAGCCCCATGTATTCTTCAGATGTTTGCGCTGGTCGCGCGGACCGATGGTGTTCTTCCAACGGTAGGTGTCCCAGAAACCGTCGCCGCCGCCATGCACCACGCAGCCGCCGGGGAAGCGCATGAACTTCGGGTGCAACCCTTCCAGTGCCTCGGCCAGGTCGCGGCGTAGACCGTGACCCTTGTAGGTGTCCTGCGGCATTAGCGACAGGTTGTCTACATAGACGTCGCCCACGTTGAGCACCAGCATCTGCAGGGCAGCCTTCGAGCAGTCGGCCGTGGGCGAGAGCGTCACGGCGTATTTCTTCCAGTCGATGTTCTTGCCGCTCTCAGGAGCCGGAATGTCGATGATGGTGTCGCAGAGCAGTTTCGGATCCTTGCCCCAGCCCTGCGGTTCCACCAGGGCTATGCGCACCTGCTTGGCCTCCTTCGTGTTGCCCAGGCTCATGGAGAAGTCATACTTCTCGCCGGCCTTCACGACGATGCCGCCGAAGCCGTCGTTCTGCAGACCAAAGCCCTTCCAGCCCTTGTAGTCCTTAAACTCCTTGACGCGCTCCGTGTGCAGGCGCATGACGGTGATGCTGTGGTAGGGCGAGGTGAAACTCTGGTCAATGTCAGGGGCGATGAGCGGCTGGATGTAGCCCAGCGAGTGGCCGGGACGGATGACCCTCCACGCCGTGGCCGGGCCCCAGCCGTCCTTTTCGTTGGCGTTGAACTCAAAGCCGCCATTCTGTAACAACTCGGCGTAGAGTCCGCCGTCGGCCGAGGATGAGATGTCCTCGAAGAAGATGCCGATGAGTTCGTCACTGATCTGCTTGCCGCCCTGCGGGGCGGTCATGGGTTTCTGGGCGTTCAGTCCCAGCGCTGCCATTGCGAGGGCAGCCAAGATAGTTATACGTTTCATGTTGCGTTATTGGTTTTTTGATATCTGGATGCAAAGTTACGGGTTTTCTCAGAATCGGGCTTTCTTGTATGTCACATTTTTATTCGGAAATGTATGATGACGTGCCATTTTCTTATTTGCCCACCGCTTTCAGTTCGATGCGGAAGGTGGTGCCACGGCCCAGTTCCGACTCCTTCACGTAGATGTGGCCCTTGTGGTATTCCTCCACGATGCGCTTGGCCAGCGAGAGGCCCAGTCCCCAGCCGCGCTTCTTGGTGGTGAAGCCCGGGCGGAACACGTTCTTGGCGTCCTTTTTGCGGATGCCCTTACCTGTGTCCACCACCTCGATGGCTATCGTGTCGTCCTCCTCTAGCAGCCACAGGTCTATCCGGCCGCTGCCGCCCTCCATGGCGTCGACGGCGTTCTTGCACAGGTTCTCGAATACCCACTCGAACAGCGAGGCGTTGATGCGGGCTATGACGGGGTGGTCGGGGTAGTGGCCCTTGATGGCCACCTTCTGCGACGTGCGCTTGTCCATATATTCTATCACGCGGTCCAGCACCTCGTTGAGCGACGTCTCCACAGGTTCGGGCCGCGACCCTATCTTCGAGAAGCGTTCGGCTATGCGCTCAAGGCGCTTCACGTCCTTCGACATCTCGGGTATCATCTCGTCTTCAGGATACTGTTCCTTGAGCACCTCAACCCAGGCCATCAGCGACGAGATGGGCGTGCCCAGTTGATGGGCCGTCTCCTTCGACAGTCCCACCCACACCTTGTTCTGCTCAGCCCGCTTCGACACCAGCAGGGCAAAGATGGCCACAACGATGAAGACGGTGGCGATGCCCAGAGCCCAGTACGGGTACTGCGTGAGCCGACGAAGCATGGTGGATTCCTCGAAGCAGAGCACCTGATAGGGGCTGATGCGTATGGAGTCGCCGTTGGCCAAGAAGCGGCGGCTCAGGTCGGTTGTGTCTTCTATATTGCTGTAGTCCAGTACATTGCCTTCATTGTCCAGCACCACCACTGGTATGGTGTTGTTGCCGCTGATGACCTTTTCCACCAGTGACAGGTCGGTATTCTCGTCGGCCTCGGTGAACACGCGCATGGCCTCGGCCCAGATCTCCATCTTGGTGCGCTCCTCCGTCTGCAGATCCTTCACAAGCCGGTGAGACACGTAGAGCGACACTGCCGTGATGGCCACCGCGGCCACCACCAGCCATATCTTCACCTGTCTGATCCGGTCAGTCCACTGCATACGCCTCCATCTTCAATTTTCAGTCTTGCTTGTGCGTCACTGCAGCCCGCATCTCCTTCAGTAGGTCGCTGGCGAAGATGAAGTCCGTCAGTCGCTTATTGGTAGAGCCCATGATGTCGGCCGAGACGCCCTGCCACTCCTTGTGGCCTTCGTAGATGAAGATGATGTTCTCGCCGATGCCCATCACCGAGTTCATGTCGTGCGTGTTGATGATGGTGGTCATCTGGAATTCACGTGTGATGCTGTGCAGCAGGTCGTCGATGACCAGCGACGTCTTCGGGTCGAGTCCCGAGTTGGGCTCGTCGCAGAAGAGGTACTTGGGGTTGAGAGAGATGGCACGGGCTATGGCCACGCGCTTCTGCATGCCGCCGCTGATTTCGCCGGGATACTTGTTCTCGGCCCCCACCAAGTTGACACGGTCCAGGCAGTCCAGGGCCCGTTTCTGGCGTTCGCGCAGCGTCATGCTGGAGAACATATCGAGCGGAAACATCACGTTTTCCAGTACCGATAGCGAGTCGAACAGCGCCGCACTCTGGAAGATCATGCCCATCTCGCGGCGCATCATCACCTTCTCCCGCTTCGACATCTGCACAAAGTCGCGTCCGTCGTATAGTACCTGTCCGCTGGTGGGCGTCAGCAGTCCCACCAGGTTCTTCATCAGCACCGTCTTGCCCGAGCCGCTCTGGCCGATGATCAGGTTGGTCTTGCCGTCCTCAAACACGGTGCAGATGTCCTTGAGCACATCCTTATCCTCAAACGATTTGTATAGGTTCTTGACTTCTATCATGACAGCAACTGTGTTAAAAAGACATCAGAGAACAGAATCAGCACACTCGACGACACCACGGCATCGGTCGAGGCCTTGCCCACGTTGACCGAACCGCCCTCGACCGTATAGCCGAAGAAGGCCGGCACGCTGCTGATGATGAAGGCGAAGAACTGGCTCTTGATGATCGACATCCACAGGAACCAGGGCACGAAGTCGTGCTGCAGGCCCAGCGTCAGGTCGTCGGGCGGCATGATGTGGCCGATGTAGGCCGTGCCGTAGGCACCCAGGATGCCCATCGCCGACGAGAAGATGACCAGGAAGGGCATGATGGTCAGCAGGCCCAGAATCTTCGGCAGAATCAGGTAGCAGGCCGAGTTCACGCCCATGATGTCAAGGGCGTCAATCTGCTGCGTCACCCGCATCGTGCCTATCTCCGAGGCAATGTTGGAACCCACCTTGCCGGCCAGTATCAGACACATGATGCTGCTGGAGAACTCCAGCAGCATGATCTCCCGGGTGGTGTAGCCTGCCACCCAGCGCGGCATCCACGGACTCTCAATGTTCATCTTCATCTGGATGCAGATCACGGCCCCGATGAAGAACGAGATGAGCAGCACGATGCCTATTGAGTTGACGCCCAGTTGCGCCATCTCTTTCACATATTGTTTCCAGAACATCCTGAATCGCTCGGGCACAGAGAATGTGCGCCCCATCAGTATCAGGTAGCGACCGAAGGTGGTCAGCCATTTATTCAATAACCTAATCATTTCGACTGCAAAGTTACGATTTTTCTTCGTCTCGGCAAAAAAAGTAACGAGTTTCTTTGTTTTGCTCTCGACTTTTCGCAACTTTGCCAATAAAATCGGCGAAGATGCTGTCACTCGGAAGAAAAAGAAACAAGTTTCTTTTGTTCTTCTCTCGTTTTTTCGTATCTTTGCACCCAAATAGACACAACATGGAAGAAGAATCAATCGTACTAAGGGCCGAAGGACTCGTGAAACGCTACGGCAAGCGTACGGTGGTCAACGACGTGAATTTCCAGGTCAGGCAGGGAGAAATCGTAGGACTGCTGGGTCCCAACGGTGCCGGTAAGACCACCTCGTTCTATATGACCACTGGTCTGGTGCTGCCTAATGGCGGACATATCTACCTGGGCGACGAAGAAGTCACCGACTTCCCTGTCTACAAGCGTGCCCGTCGTGGCATAGGCTATCTGGCACAGGAGCCCTCCGTCTTCCGCAAGATGACCGTCGAGGATAACATCCTCTCCGTGCTTGAGATGACGGGTAAGCCCCGTGACTACCAGTTAGAGAAACTGGAGAGCCTCATCAAGGAGTTCCGCCTGCAGAAAGTGCGTCGCAACAAGGGTGATCAACTCTCCGGCGGTGAGCGTCGCCGCTGCGAGATTGCCCGCTGCCTGGCCATCGAGCCCAAGTTCATCATGCTCGACGAGCCCTTCGCCGGCGTAGACCCCATAGCCGTTGAGGATATCCAGTTCATCGTCTGGAAACTGAAGGACCGCAACATCGGCATCCTCATCACCGACCACAACGTGGAGGACACCCTCTGCATCACCGACCGTGCCTATCTGCTCTTCGAGGGCCGTATCCTCTTCCATGGTACCCCCGAGGAACTGGCCGCCAACCAGATCGTGCGCAAGAACTATCTGACAGACTCTTTTGTGTTGCGTCAAAAGGACTTCCAGTTGCTCGAAGAGGAGCGCAACCGTAAGGAGCAGGAGGATAGTGGCGTGTAACTTAATACCCTCGCAATTGCTGTTGCGCAAATTGCGAGGGTATTTACCAAACCATATTTATCAAAGTCGATGCGTTACATTGCTTTGACGGCATAGGTCTTGCCGGGCTGGGTCTCGATGTCGTACTCGTAGACCTGGCGGACGGGCAGTGGCGAGAAGTCGGTGAGTTCCTGCGACTGCAGGGGCTGGCGAATCTGGGCCGGCTTCATCAGGTCGTTAGGACAGTTGCCTACGGCAGGCTTGAGGCCCTTGCCGGTCAGGGGCACATAGGAACGCAGACGGAGTGTTCCGCCGATGGTGGAACGTATGTTGGCCTCACGCAGACGTCCGCCACTCCATGACTCGTTGACGATGAAGCCGCCACGGGCACGGAGGCCACGCACATCGCCCTCGCGCCACTCGTCGGGCAGGGCGGGCAGCAGATGAACAGCGCCATCGTGACTCTGGAGCAGCATTTCGCAGATACCAGCCGACACGCCGAAATTGCCATCAATCTGGAACGGCGGATGGGCATCGAACAGGTTGGGATAGGTGCGGCCGCTGGGATAGTCCTTCTGCTTGTCGTCAGAGGGCAGCAGATGGAGCATATTCTTGATGATCTGGAAGGCGTGGTTGCCGTCGAGCATACGGGCCCAGAAGTTGGTCTTCCAGCCCAGGCTCCAGCCCGTGGCCATATCGCCACGCTGGTTCAGTGTGTTGGCAGCGGCGGTGAAGAGTTCGGGATGGGTGTAGGGCGAAATCTGGTTGGAGGGATAGAGGCCATAGAGTTGTGATATATGGCGGTGCTGATCCTTCGGGTTGTCGGCGTCGATGAGCCACTCCTGCAACTGACCGTATCGACCGATCTGCATGGGAGGCAGTTTCTGCAATTGAGAATTGATAATGGACAACTGCGAATCGTCTTTACCTAACACTTTGGCAGCCTGGACAGTGGCTGAGAGCACATCGAAGGCAATCTGGTTATCCATCGTCGAGCCGGCCGTGACATTGGTGCCCTTGCCCATCGGGCCATGCTCTGGCGAAACGGTGGGCACGGTCATCAGCCAACCGGCAGCCTGTTTGATCTCGCCTGTGGCAGGATACTCCTGCATATAGTCGATCAGGAAGTCGGCTGCCCCCTTCATCACGTCGTAGTTGTCAGCCAGGAACTGGCGGTCGCCGGTGAAGAGATAGTGCTGCCAGATGTGGGTGGCGAGCCAGGCACCGCCAGTGGGGAACATACCCCAGGGCGTTCCATCGACAGGTCCGCCGATGCGCCAGAGGTCGGTGTTGTGATGAGCCATCCAGCCGCGACAGTCGTACATGGTGCGAGCCGTCTCGGCGCCGGTGACGCTCAGGTCCTTCAGCATGGAGAACAGCGGCTGCTGGGTTTCGGCCAGGTTACCCACGAGGGCCGGCCAGTAGTTCATCTCGGTATTGATGTTGATGGTGTACTTCGAGTCCCAGGGAGCGTTCATCTTGTCGTTCCACACACCTTGCAGGTTAGCAGGCTGTCCGCCGGGCTGCGACGATGAGATGAGCAGGTAGCGACCATACTGCATCATGAGCGCCACAAGGTCTAAATCTAATTGAGATTTAGTATTGGCAAAAGCCTCCAGACGCTTGTCGGTCTCCAGCAGCGAGGCATCGGTGCGGGGAAGGGTCAGGCTAACGCGGTCGAACTGCTCCTTGTACTTGGCCACGTGGGCTTTGAACAGTTGATCATACGACCGCCCTTCGAGTGAGTTCAGTGCCTGCTTGGCCTTTTCGGCGGCATCGCCACTGATGTCGTGATAGTTCACAAAGTTAGTGGCAGCAGCGATGTATAGTGTTGCAGTAGAGGCATCGGTCACCAGAATGCCCTCGTTTTCCACCTCAACGTCTCCGTCTGCCTCAATCAGCACCTTGCAGTTGGCCTTTAGTCCGGCCTTGATGCCCTCCTGCTCGACACCCTCGACAGTGGCAGAGAGCATGTTCACCTGTCCATTGCCGC
This sequence comes from Prevotella sp., assembly GCA_017467535.1. GTDB lineage: Bacteria > Bacteroidota > Bacteroidia > Bacteroidales > Bacteroidaceae > Prevotella. Next base: position 16,095 of record JAFUST010000083.1, read on the forward strand.
CACGTGCCACCACAGGGATGACCTTCGTCGGCAACTGACTGTCGAAGTTGACGCAAAACTCCAGTCGGCCTCTTTTGTCGGCCGTCAGACGCACCACAATGACATTGTCAGCCTGCGAGGCGAACACGGTGCGCTGGTATCTCACACCATTATATATATAAGAGGTGGTAGCAGTGGCGTCGCCCAGGTTCAGTGCCCGCTCGTAGCCGGTCACCTGGTCGTGGCCGAGACTGATCTTCAGGCTACCCAAAGGCAGATAGCGCATGCCGTGAGGGCCTTTTACCACGTATTCGTCGATGAGTTTGGCTGCCTCAGCCTCCTTACCTTGGAAAATCAGGGAACGAATCTCAGGCAGATGGGCCAACGACTCCTTCGAATTGTTCTCGTAGGGCGAACCGCTCCAGAAGGTCTCCTCGTTCAACTGAATCTCTTCCACGCCGGTGCCGCCATAGACCATCGCCCCCAGGTGGGAGTTGCCGATGGGCAGGGCTTCCAGCCAGTGAGTGGCGGGATGGGCATACCACAAACGATGGCTCTGCGCCATCAGACCCTGACAGGCGAACGTCAGGCTTACTGCCAAGATAACCAGTTTGTACTTCATGGTTTTTTAGTTTTTGGGGTGATAGGGTATCTTCATCAGGATGAGTCCGATGATAATCCAGATAATTTCACGTACACGGCAGATGATGCTCTCGAAGATGCCAATTGCGGGCTTCAGGCCCATGGCGGCTGTAGAGAGCACGATGCCACCCTCCTGCACGCCAAGTTGCATGGGCAGGAAGCCGATGATGTTGGCAAAGAGGCTGGTGAACGACAGGATGAGGATGGAGTGCAGATAGGTGAGCGTCAGACCACCCAGCCCGCCTCCGCCGTCGATGCCGAAGAGCAACAGCATGAAGAAGAACTCGGCACTCTGCACCACGCGGGAGAAATACTCCAGCACCAGGCTGGCATAGAACGAGCGCTTATTCTGCTTGTGCAGCGAGGCTATCTGCTCGTCCACCTTGCGCAGCGTCTCGGTGTGATTGGCCAGGAAACGCTGGCTCCATCCCTTCAGGCCCGGCACCTTGCCAATCCAGCGGACGGTCTTCACCACCAGGCCGTTGCGATAGCCTTTCGAGAAGAGATAGAAGGCCAACAGGCAGACGGCGAAGATGAGCGAGAGGACGATGCACATGGTAGCGTTCAAGGGCAGGTCGCCGATAAGGGCAAGTGCCAGATAGATGAAGATGGAGATGAACCAGAACCAGAAATGGGCAAAGATGTGCATCATGGCATAGAGGATGACCGACGAGGCTGCATGGTCCTTGCTGATGTCTTTCGACAGTTCCATGATGCGATAGGGCTCGCCGCCCAGTCCGCCTACGGGTGTGGCGTAGTTGAGGGCATAGCCCGTGATGGTCAACCGATAGACGCGCCAGAAACTGACGTGCTCGTTGGGATTCTTGTTGCTCTGGATGATGCACCACCAGGACCAGGCATTGATGCCATAGATGATGACCCACACGCCGACAATGGGGATGAGCCAGTAGCCGGCGTGACAGATGTGCTCCCACAGTTCGACGAAACTGACGTCGAAGGTGAGCAGCATGACCACCACGGTCACCACGCCGAGCAGGAAAAACAGATTGTTGACTCGTTGCTTAGTCCATTTCATGTAGGCCGCGATTTTTACTTTACCTTTTTTGTTTTTCCACCGTGTCGGCTATTTTCCGGCAGAACGCCTCGTGGCGACGGATGGTGTAGTGCATGATGAGGGTGACAACGATGCTCTCGAAGAAGAAGGTCAGCACAGGCACATCGAGCAGACAGAACAGCAGCAGATAGGACGTGCGGAAGTTGAACACGAGCATGAACACATAGTTCAGCGTAGGTTTAGAGTAGCGTACAAACTCCTGTCGTACCGACTCCGGGAAGTTGGATGTGTCGCCGTAACGCTCGCGCAGCAGGGCCATGAGCCGCTGGAACTGAGGCGTGATGCGCTCCTGCTGATAGGTATAGTCCACATACGACCGCTGTATCAGCCGCTGCCAGAAGTGGCCCTTCTGCGGAATCTGGTCGAGCAGTTCCTGCTGCCGCTTCACGTTGTCCAGTTCGCTGCCTTTCTCACCTTTCAGAAAGAACAGGTGGGCCTGGATGTAGTAGTCGGCAATGCGCTGCTGGGGCGCGATGCCGGCCAGGCCGGAAATGATGGCCATGATGAACACCACGGCAGTGGCAATGCCGACGGTCAGGTTGGTGTCGCTGAGTCCCAGCAGGCCAAACTCGATGTCGTGGTGCACGTAGAAACGATAGACCAGTGCCACATAGATGGGCAGATACCAGGCATAGCCGGCCAGCCCGTCGAGGATGCGGCCAAGGGCGCTCTTCTTGTTGGTCATTCGGGCCAACTGTCCGTCGGTGTTGTCGAGGATGTCGGCAATGAAGAGCAGGAGGAAGGCCATCAGGTTGTAGAATACACCCCACTTGCCCTCGTAGTACCAGCAGCCGTGGGCAAAGAAGAAGGCACTGGCGGCACCGATGACCATCGAGGCGATGGTAACGGTGTTGGGATGGATGCCCAACTTGGCAAAGCCGACGGCCCAGTAGTAGGTGAAGGGGCGCACGATGTGGTAGTCCACCCAGTCCTCGGTGTCAGCCGACTTCAGACTAGCATATACTTTCTCGTTCATAGTTTGATATGATAGTAGTCGATGGCTTCTCGTAGCACCACGAAGAAGTCTTCGATGTCCTTCACGTCGATGGTACCAAGCGAACAGAGGCGGAAGGTGTTGGTGGTGCTGATCTTGCCGGGATAGATGGTGAAACCGCGCTCGTAGCAGTAGTCGTGCACTTTCTCGAAACTCCAGTTGGGGTCGTCGGGATATTTCACCGACACCACGAGGCCTGACTCTATCTTCGGGTCGATGACGGTCTCGAAGCCCATGTCGGTGACACCCTTGCGGATGGCCTCGTAGACGCGGCGGTGGCGGGCAAACTTCTCCACTTCGCCCACCTCGAAGTACTCCTTCAGGGCCTGGATGGTGGCATAGATGGTCTGCACGGGAGGCGTGAAGTGCATCTCGCCCGTCTTCTCGAAGTACTCGTACTGCAGGTACAGGTTACAATAATAGGAACGCGTGGGATAGTTCTTCGAGGCCTCAATGATTGACTTGCGGCCGATGATGAACGACAGGCCCGACATGGCCATCAGTCCCTTCTGGGCCGAGGCCATGCAGAAGTCCACGTTGTCCTTCACCATGTCGAAGGGAATCATGCCCAGCGTCGACGTGGTGTCGCTGATGAAGATAGCCCCATGCTGATGGGCCAGAGCGCCAATCTCACGGATGGGGTTCAGCACGCCGGTGCCCGTCTCGTGGTGGCAGCAGTAGACCACGGCCACGTCGGGATTGTCCTTCAGCGTCTGCTCCACGGCCTTCAGGTCGGGCTGCTCGTAGACGCTCGACTTCAGGTCGATGTGGGGGATGTGGTACATCTGGCACACCTCCACGGCACGCGAGTTGTAGGCGCCGTTGTTCACCACGAGGATCTTCTTACCCTCCGGCACCAGCGAGTTGATGGTGATGTCGATGTTGATGGTGCCTGATCCGCAGAACAGCACCGATGTAAACTCGTCCTCCGGGGCGTGGGCCACCTTCAGCAAATCGCTGCGCAGTCCTTTCATCAGACCGGCAAACTCTTTTTCACGAGGACAGATATCAGGTACGACCTGCGCCATCTTGACGGTATCGGTCGTCGTGGCGGGGCCGGGATTCAGCAATACATTTCTCTTAATCGTTTCCATAATTATTCAGATGCGGTAGCAAACTATTATCTATTCACTCAGATGCGGTAATATATTCTTTTCTGCATAAGCCAGGTCGTCGGGGTCGTCAATCTCGTACCAGTAGAGGCCTGCCTCGTTCTGCACATATACATCAGCGCCGCCTTGCGCCATCGTGAGCAGTTCATATTCGTAGCCCAACTTTGGCAGTTGGTCGACCTTTTGGGCATAGTCGGCGCACATATCCCGATAGAAGGCGTTGGATAGTTTGTGGATGCCCACAAGTTCGCCCTTGGCTTCCAATTGGGTCTTATCCGTAGAGCACATGGTCAACTGGTGGTTGGCGTCATACTCCACGTAGTACTGATCCTGGAACTTGGTGACGGGTGTGATCAGCATGATGGTGGGATGCTCGTTTTCAAGCAATGTCGTGATGGCTCTGCGCTCGAAGACCAAGTCCGACTCCAAAAGCAGGAAATCGTCGCCGCCTATGGCCTCGCGACAGTTGTAGAGGGTGTACATGCTGTTGGTCTCGGCATAGCGAGGCGAAAAGACACACTCTATCTGCGGATATTGCTCGCGGAGGGCCTCGTAGCGCTCCTTGTGGTAGCCCGTGCCGATGATGATGCGCTCAATGCCGCAGGCAATGAGCGTCTGGATGCTGCGCTCCACCATCGAGATGCCGCCGCACGCCACGAATCCCTTGGGAATCTTCTCTGTATACTGGCCGAAGCGGGTTCCCATGCCCGCTGCCATGATGACTGCTGTCTTAATCATTGCACATTGACTATTTCTTCAGGAACTGCATCAGTGCCTCTTTGTTCTGTATCGGCGTGGTGGTCGGACGGCCCAAGTCCTTGCGGTTGCCCTTCTTGACTTTCACCTCCAGGAGAATCGGGCCGTCGCCGATTCCCTTCAGTGCAGAGACCAGGTCTGCCTTGTTGTCTACGGAGACGGTAGCCTTATAGCCCACAGCCTTGGCCACGGCAGGCAGGTCTATCTTCAGACCGACCGTAGGCTGGCCACCCACGCTGTCGTGGGCACCGTTGTTGAACACTACGTGCACCAGGTTCCGTGGCTCCTTGCTGGCCACGATGGCCATGCTGCCCATGTGCATGATGGCGGCACCATCGCCGTCGAAGCACCACACACGGCGCTCGGGCTGTGCCATCGCGATGCCCAGTGCTATCTGGGAGGCGTGCCCCATGCTGCCAACGGTCAGGAAGTCGCGCTCGTGTCCCTGGTTCATGGCTGCCCGATACTCAAACAACTCTCGGCTGATCATGCCCGTGGTGCTGACGATGCAGTCTCTTTCGCCCAGAGCGGCAGCAACGGTCTGGATGGCTTCTTCGCGACTCATCGCCAGGTCGTTGTGCTCCACGTTCTGGAGTTTATAGTCCTCGAATGTGTCCTTTTCGATCACCAGGGCATACACCTCCTTGTTCTTCAGGGCTGCAACGGCCTTGGCAATCTGCTTTCCGGCCTTGTCTTCATCCTTGCTCAGCACATCGAAGTTGATGCCCATCGTGTTCAGCAGGCCGGTGGTCACCTTGCCCTGCTTCACGTGCTGCGGCTCGTCGTGCACGCCGGGGCGGCCTCGCCAGCCAATCAGCAGCAGGACGGGAATGTTGTAAACCTCAGGGTCGGTCAGCGAGGCGAGAGGGTTGATGATGTTGCCCTCGCCGCTGTTCTGCATATACACACAGGCCGGCTGTCCTGTTGCCAGATAGTGGCCGGCAGCAATGCCTATGGCAGTGCCCTCGTTGGCAGCAATGATGTTGTGCCGGGCGTCAAAGTGGTCGGTGATGTAGGCACAGATGTTCTTCAGCAGACTGTCAGGTACGCCGGCAAAACAGTCGATGCCTTCTTCTCTCAGTTTCTCAATGAGATATTCCGGACGAATCATAATTCTTAACTCTTAATTCTTAAACGCTTAACTCTTTTTCGTCCCAGGGATGAGATTCAGGATCTGCTTGATGGGCATGCAATACTGGTCGCTGGCCTCCAGAGAGCGGCTGTGCTCCAGGATGCTCTCGGCGCACTTCACCATTGCTGGATAGGCCGAGCGCAACATGTGGTTGGCATAGATGACCACGTTGATGCCCCACGAGGCCAGTTCCTCCTCGGTAAACTGGTTGTAGGTGGTGGGCACGGCCACGATGGGCGTGTGGTCATCCTGCTCGCGGAAGCGCTGGCAGAACTCCTTGATGTCCTCTCCGTCCTTGTTCTTCGAGTGGATCATCACACCGTCGGCACCTGCAGCCACGTAGGCGTGACAGCGCTCCAGGGCATCGTCCACCGACTTGCCTGCAATGAGGCTCTCGCAGCGGGAGATGATCATGAAGTCGCGAGTGATCTGAGCGTTCTTGCCGGCCTGAATCTTGTTGCAGAAGCCCTCGATGGTGTCCTGCGTCTGCACGGCATCGGTGCCGAAGAGCGAGTTCTGCTTCAGTCCCACCTTGTCCTCGATGATGACGGCCGAGATGCCCAGACGCTCTAGGGTGCGAACGGTGAACACGAAGTGCTCCACCTTGCCACCCGTGTCGCCGTCGTAGATGACGGGCTTGGTGGTCACCTCCAGCGTGTCGTTCAGGTCGTGCAGACGAGTGGTCAGGTCGACGGCCTCGATGTCGGGCTTGCCTTTCGACGTAGAGTCGGTGAGCGACGAGGCCCACATACCGTCGAACTCGCGGTGCTGGCCGTTCACCTCCACGCTGGTATGTTCGGCGATGAGGCCCGTCAGACCGTTGTGCGACTCCAGGATTCTGACCACAGGCTTGGCCGAGATCAGTCGGCGCAGCGAGGCCAGTCGGGCCTGCGGCGTCACGCCCAGCGAGTCGATCTCCTGCTTCAGGCCGGAGGCCGAGATGCCTTTGGTGTAAGGTATCTCGATGACCTCGCCGCCCAGTGTCTCCATCGTCTTGAAGACCTCGTCGCGGATGTACTTGTCGGGGCCGTACTGCCAGTCGTCGCCGTGTATGATGTAGTCGGGCTTGTACTTCAGGAGGTTGGGCACGTAACTCCATTCGTCCTGCGGCACGATGGAGTGCACGCCCTTGATGTTCTCTATCACGTTCTTGCGTTGTTCATAGGTCAGATACGGCAAACGCTTGTGCGTAGCAATGGCCTTGTCGGTGAAGAGGCCGATCATCACGTTGCCATACTTTGCACCTTCGTTGATGATGTTGATCAGTCCTGGGTGCATGATGTCGCCTATCATTCCCAGATAGACCGTCTTCGATGATTTTTCCATAGTCTCAATATGTTACTTTTTGTCTGTTCTATACCTTATTATTTGCTTAGACGGTGCAAAATTAATCATTTTTTTCGAATAGCAGTGGCATTTTTCAAATAATTATGTTGCTTCATGCCAATTTCTTGGGTAAAGTCATGGTTGCTACAGAAAGTTTTTTTCTTCGAAAAATCTGTCACATCTGTCACCTTCCCAGTGTTTATCGGGGTTTGAGTGATGACAGATGTGGTGATAGATGTGATAGATTTAACGCATTTTAGCCAAATTTTCTGCCATCAGAGGGCATGTTTGCCTCAGTTTCGCTGTCAAAACAAGGCAGTTGCTTCCGCCTGTCGGAACGAAGCGTTCCACCCTCAGGAAGCGAATGCTCCAGGCTCTGGGATGAATCGTTCCAGGCGTTGGAACAAAATGTTCCGGGCCTTGGAACGAAATGTTCCAGCCCCTGGAACAAATAGTTCAAAGGCTTGCGATGAATTCTCTGTGGCCGGAAGCGTGCATCTTTTGCGTTAAAAAATCGTAATCTTGCAAGTTTGTCGGCTTTTATGAGTACCTTTGCACCCCAAAATGAAAATTAATATAAAATAAGGTATAAGAAAAGATGAATATCAAGTTTGAAAGTGCCGACAAGATCAATGGCCTGATGACCATCACCATTGAGCAGGCAGACTATCAGGAGGCTGTAGACAAGAAGTTGAAGGACTATCGCAAGAAGGCCCAGGTTCCCGGCTTCCGTCCGGGCATGGTGCCTATGGGACTCATCAAGAAGCAGTACGGCACGGCCGTGAAGGTGGACGAGGTGAACCGCATTCTGGGCGAGAAACTCTATGAGTATATCCGTGAGAACAAGATTCAGATGCTGGGCGAACCCCTGCCCAACGAGGAGAAGCAGCAGCCGCAGGACCTGGCCGGCGACGGCCCCTTCGAGTTCGTGTTCGACATCGCCGTGGCTCCCGAGTTCAAGGCTGAGTTGACCGACAAGGACAAGATTGATTTCTACACCATCAAGGTGGACGACAAACTCATCGACGACCAGGTGCAGATGTATGCCTCGCAGGCCGGTGAGTTCGTCGAGGCCCAGGAGTGGAGCGGCAACGACACCCTGAAGGGCGACCTGCGCCAACTGGATGCTGAGGGCAACACGCTGGAGGGTGGCATCACCACCGAGGGCGGCATGATCATGCCTTCGTATATCAAGGGTGAGGACGAGAAGAAGAAGTTCGACGGTGCCAAGCCCGGCGACATCATCACCTTCAACCCCAAGAAGGCCTATCCCGACAACGACGCTGAGGTGGCTGCTCTGCTGAAGGTGAAGAAGGAGGACGTGAAGGACCTGGAGAGCGACTTCTCGTTCCAGATCACCGAGATCCGTCACTTCCAGCCCGCTGCCGTCGACGAGAAACTCTTCGAGCGTGTCTTCGGTGAGGGTGTGAAGGACGAGGCCGACTTCCGTCAGCGCATTGCCGACAACGTGAAGGGTCAGTTGGCTGCCAACAGCGACTACCGCTTCCTGATTGACGTCCGCAAGTATGTGGAGAAGAAGGTGGGCGAACTGCAGTTCCCCGAGGCTCTGCTGAAGCGCGTCATGCTGAACAACAACAAGGACAAGGGCGAGGACTTCGTGGAGAAGAACTTCGAGGCCTCGATCAACGAACTGAAGTGGCACCTCATCAAGGAGCAACTGGTGAGCGCCGCCCAGGTGAAGGTGGAGGATGCCGACCTGAAGGCCGTGGCCAAGGACGCCATCCGTGCCCAGTTTGCCCAGTATGGCATGAGCAACGTGCCCGAAGACGTGCTGGACAACTATGCCGAGGAGCAGTTGAAGAAGCGCGAGAACGTGGAGAACTTCGTGGATCGTGCCATCGACGTGAAACTGACTCAGGCCCTGAAGGGCATCGTGAAACTGAACGAGAAAGAGGTGACTCTGGACGAGTTCAACAAGATGATGCAGGAGGCCTGATAGACCCCTATTATAATCTTTTAACCAAAAAAAAGGTCGGGATGTTTTGCGTCTCGACTTTTTTTTCGTAATTTTGTATCAAGAAAGCGAGGGCGTAGACGAAAGGCCCCGCTGGAGTGCTATAGAAAACAAACAAAAAAGGAACTATGAACGATTTTAGGAAATATGCTACACAGCACCTCGGCATGAACGGCCAGGCGCTGGACGATGTGATGGCTGCTCAGGCCCAGTATCTGAATCCTTATATCCTGGAGGAGCGCCAGTTGAACGTCACCCAGATGGACGTGTTCAGCCGACTGATGATGGACCGCATCATCTTCCTGGGCACGCAGATTGACGACTATACGGCCAACACGCTGCAGGCCCAACTGCTCTATCTGGACAGCGTGGATCCGGGCAAGGACATTTCGATCTATATCAACTCGCCTGGCGGCAGCGTCTATGCCGGACTGGGCATCTACGACACCATGCAGTTCATCTCCAGCGACGTGGCCACCATCTGTACGGGTATGGCTGCCTCGATGGCTGCCGTGCTGCTCGTGGCCGGTCAGGAGGGCAAGCGTTCGGCGCTGACCCACAGCCGCGTGATGATCCACCAGCCCCTCGGCGGTGTGCAGGGTCAGGCCAGCGACATCGAGATAGAGGCTCGCGAGATCCAGAAACTGAAGAAGGAACTCTACACCATCATTGCCGACCACTCACACACCGACTACGACAAGGTGTGGGCTGACTCGGACCGCAACTACTGGATGACGGCAGAGGAGGCCAAGGCCTATGGAATGATCGACCAGGTGCTGGTGAGGAAGTGATAAGTGTGAGGAGTGATAAGTGAAAAGTGATAGTGAAGCGTGAAGAAGCAATGTAATTTCTGCGGACGCGGCGAGCGTGAGGTCCGGCTGCTGATAACGGGCATCAATGGCTACATTTGTGAAGACTGCGCCAAGCAGGCCTATCAGATTGTGAAGGAGTCGGGGATGGAGAAGGAGGCGGCCAAGGAGGCCTACCAGCCCAGCACCAAGGTGCCCAAGCCGACGGAGATCAAGGACTACCTGGACCAGTATGTCATCGGGCAGGACGAGGCCAAGCGTTTCCTCTCGGTGGCGGTGTATAACCATTATAAACGACTGCAACAGCCGTCGAGCGATAAGGACGGCGTGGAGATAGAGAAATCTAATATAATAATGGTGGGCTCGACGGGCACGGGCAAGACACTGCTGGCCCGCACCATCGCCAAACTGCTGGATGTGCCCTTCACCATCGTTGATGCGACGGTCTTCACGGAGGCCGGCTATGTGGGTGAGGACGTGGAGAGCATCCTGACCCGCCTGTTGCAGGTGGCCGACTACAAGGTGGAGGCTGCGCAGCGTGGCATCGTGTTCATTGACGAGATAGACAAGATAGCCCGCAAGCAGGATAATCCCTCGATTACGCGCGATGTGAGCGGCGAGGGCGTGCAGCAGGGACTTCTGAAATTGCTGGAGGGCACGACCGTCAACGTGCCGCCGCAGGGAGGCCGTAAGCACCCTGACCAGGAGTACATCCACGTGGACACACGCAACATCCTGTTCATCTGCGGTGGTGCCTTCGACGGCATTGAGCGCAAGATAGCCCAGCGGCTGAACACCCACACGGTGGGCTATAACTCGGTGCAGAATGTACGGAAAATTGACAAGGACGATCTGATGAAGTATGTCCTGCCGCAAGACCTGAAGTCGTTTGGACTGATACCGGAGATCATCGGACGTCTGCCCGTCCTGACCTATCTGAATCCGCTGGATCGTCAGGCTCTGGAGCGCATTCTGGTGGAACCGAAGAACTCGATCGTGCGCCAATATGTCAAATTGTTTGAGATGGATGGCGTACAGTTGACCTTCGCAAAGGATGCCCTCGAGGCCATTGTCGACAAGGCGGTGGAGTATAAACTGGGTGCCCGTGGCCTGCGCTCTATCGTCGAGGCGGTGATGATGGACGCCATGTTTGAGATACCCTCGAAGAAGGTTGACAAGTTTGAAGTGACAGCCGACTATGTGCAGCAGCAACTGGACAAGTCGCACCTACAATAATAAGAAGAAAGCCTATGATCGACAAGAATAACCTGACGGAAGCCTTGAAGAGATACTTCGGCTTCGATACTTTCAAGGGAGACCAGGAGGCCATCATCCGGAATGTGCTGGCAGGGCGCAACACCTTTGTGCTGATGCCAACAGGCGGTGGCAAGTCACTCTGCTATCAACTGCCCTCGTTGCTCATGGACGGGGTGGCCATCGTCATCTCGCCGCTGATAGCGCTGATGAAGAACCAGGTGGACTTCATCAGCCATCTGAGCGAGCACGAGGGAACGGCCCACTTCCTGAACTCGTCGCTCAACAAGGCTGCCATCGACCAGGTGAAGGCCGACATCAAGGCTGGCGTCACCAAACTTCTCTATGTGGCGCCCGAATCGCTGACGAAGGAGGACAACGTGGAGTTCCTAAAGACTTGCCACATTTCCTTCTATGCCATCGACGAGGCCCACTGCATCTCGGAGTGGGGACACGACTTCCGGCCGGAGTATCGGCGTATCCGTCCGATTATCAACGAGATAGGCAACGCCCCCGTCATCGCCCTGACGGCTACGGCGACGGACAAGGTGCGCACAGACATCAAGAAGAATCTGGGCATACTGGATGCCGACGAATTCAAGAGTTCGTTCAACCGGCCAAACCTCTACTACGAGGTGCGTCCCAAGACTAAGGATATCGACAAGGACATCGTTCGCTTCATCAAGCAGCACACTGGTAAGAGCGGCATCATCTATTGTTTGTCGAGAAAGAAGGTGGAAGACCTGGCTGAGGTGCTGCGTGCCAACGACATCAAGGCGCAGTGCTATCATGCCGGCCTCGACTCGGCTACCCGGTCGCAGACGCAGGACGACTTCCTCATGGAACGCATCGACGTGATTGTGGCCACCATTGCCTTTGGCATGGGCATCGACAAGCCCGATGTGCGCTTCGTGATCCACTACGACATACCTAAGTCGCTGGAGGGCTACTATCAGGAGACCGGTCGTGCCGGACGCGATGGCGGCGAAGGCCTCTGCATCGCCTTCTATAGTTACAAGGACCTGCAGAAACTGGACAAGTTCATGGAGGGCAAGCCCGTGGCTGAGCAGGACATAGGCCGTCAACTGCTGCAGGAGACTGCCGCCTATGCCGAGACGTCGGTATGTCGGCGGAAAATGCTGCTGCACTACTTCGGCGAGGAGTATGACAAGGACAACTGTGGCAACTGCGACAACTGTCTGCATCCGGGCACCAAGATTGAGGCCAAGAACCAACTGGTCATTGCCCTGCAAGCCATTCTGGCTATCAAGGAGAACTTCCGCTCGGACTACGTCATCGATTTCATCATGGGGCGTGATACCGACGAGATCGTGGCTCATAAGCATCAGGAACTGGAGGAGTTCGGCTCAGGCGAAGACGAGAATCCAAAGATTTGGAATCCCATCATCCGTCAGGCCCTCATCGCTGGCTATCTGAAGAAAGAGGTGGAGAACTACGGTCTGCTGAAGGTGACCGCTGCTGGAAAGAAGTTCATCAAGAAGCCTCATTCGTTCATGGTGGTCGAAGACCATGAGTTTAACGAAGACGAGGAGGTCGTGCCTGCGGAGGGCGGCACCAGCGCATTGGATCCCACGCTCTCGGCCATGCTTCACGACCTGCGTAAGAAGTGGTCGCGCAAACTGGAGCGTCCGCCATACGTCATCTTCCAGGATGTGTCGCTCGAGCAGATGGCCACCGAGTATCCCGTCACCCTGGAGGAGTTGAAGAACATTCAGGGTGTGGGCGACGGCAAGACACGTCAGCCCTACGCCAAGGAGTTTGTCGACCTGATCAAGCGCTACTGCGACGAGAACGAGATAGAACGCCAGACCGACCTGCGTGTGCGCACCAAGGCCAAGGACTCGATGCGCAAACTGAAGATATTGCAGAATATAGACCGGCGCATTGCCCTGGATGACATCGCCAATGCCCTGGGTATCGACTTCGAGGAACTGCTGGACGAACTGGAGGGCATCGTACTCTACAGTGGCAACAAGATCAACATCGACTACTTCCTCGACGAGATTATGGATCCTGACGACATCAACGATATCTGCGACTTCTTTGCCGATCAGGAGCAGGACGACATCGAGGCGGCCTATAGTGAGTTCGGCTCTGACTTCTCGGAGGATGAAATTCGGCTGGTGCGCATCAAGTTTATTTCTGATATGGCCAACTGACAGGAAGTGATAAGTGATGAGTGGGAAATCGGGCAAGATAAGTTAAAAAATAACAAGTCTCGTCAACTTTTCACTTATCACTTATCACTTGTCACTTATTTTTTGTACCTTTGCAGGCAATAAAATTAAAGGTACCTAATTTATGTCATCATTTATTGCAGATAGAATTGTGATGGACGGTCTGACATTCGACGACGTCCTGCTGATTCCCGCTTATTCGGAAGTACTGCCCAAGACGGTGGAGTTGCAAACGCGCTTCTCGCGCAACATCGTGCTGAACGTGCCGTTCGTGACGGCCGCCATGGACACGGTGACTGAGAGCCAGATGGCCATTGCCATTGCCCGCGAAGGTGGCATCGGCGTGATTCACAAGAATATGTCGATTGAGAATCAGGCCCGCGAGGTGGCCATCGTGAAGCGTGCCGAGAACGGCATGATCTACGATCCAATCACTATCCCCCTCGGCTCGACAGTGGCTCAGGCACTGGACATTATGGCCGAATACCACATTGGCGGCATTCCCGTAGTGGATGACGAGAAGCATCTGGTGGGTATCGTGACCAATCGCGACCTGCGTTTTGAGCGCCGACTGGATCGCCCTGTTGAGGACATTATGTCGAAGGAGAACTTGGTGACGACGCACCAGCAGACGGACCTGGCTGCTGCTGCCCAGATCCTGCAAGAGAATAAGATTGAGAAACTGCCCGTGGTGGACAAGGATAACCACCTGGTGGGCCTGATTACCTATAAGGATATCACGAAGGCCAAGGACAAACCGATGGCTTGTAAGGATGAGAAGGGACGGCTGCGCGTGGCTGCTGGCGTGGGTGTCACCACCGACACGCTGGAGCGTATGCAGGCGCTGGTCAATGCTGGTGCCGATGCAATCGTCATCGATACGGCTCACGGTCACTCGAAGGGTGTTATCGACAAACTTCGCGAAGCCAAGAACGCCTTTAAGAATATAGATATCGTGGTGGGTAATATTGCTACGGGCGCTGCTGCCAAGATGCTGGTGGAAAATGGTGCCGACGCCGTGAAAGTAGGCATCGGTCCGGGTTCTATCTGCACCACTCGCGTGGTGGCTGGCGTGGGCGTGCCCCAGTTGAGTGCCGTCTACGATGTCTATGCCGCTCTGAAGGGCACTAATGTGCCCCTGATTGCTGATGGCGGCTTGCGCTATTCGGGCGACATCGTGAAGGCCCTGGCTGCAGGTGGTTCGAGCGTGATGATCGGCTCGCTGGTGGCAGGTACCGAGGAGAGTCCCGGTGACACAATCATCTACAACGGCCGTAAGTTCAAGAGTTATCGTGGCATGGGCTCTCTGGAGGCTATGGAGCACGGTTCGAAGGACCGCTATTTCCAGGCTGACACGAAGGACGTGAAGAAACTGGTGCCCGAGGGCATTGCTGGTCGTGTGCCTTATAAGGGAACGGTGCAGGAAGTGATCTATCAGTTGACAGGTGGCCTGCGCTCAGGTATGGGCTACTGTGGTGCCGCCAACATTGAGCGTCTGCATGATGCCAAGTTCACCCGCATCACCAATGCCGGCGTGATGGAGAGTCATCCCCACGACATCACCATCACTTCGGAGGCACCTAACTATTCAAGACCTAACGACTAAACAGATGAAGATTAAGATGCTTTTTGCGGTATTGCTGATGAGTGCTGCCGCTAGTGCACAGACCACGGATCCGGTCATCATGAAGGTGAACGGTGAACCTGTGCTGAAGTCGGAATTTGAGTATTCCTATAATAAAAACAATTCGGAGGGTGTCATCGACAAGAAGACCGTCAGGGAGTATGTTGACCTGTTTGTTAACTATAAGTTGAAGGTCGCTGCTGCCCTCGATGCCAAATTCGACACGCTGCAGTCGTTCAAAGATGAGTTTGCCATGTATCGCGATCAGCAGGTGAAGCCTATGCTTGTGACCGACGAGGATGTGGAGGCTGAGGCTCGTAACATCTATGACCAGACTGTGCAGCAGATAGGTCCCGACGGATTGATTCAGACGGCTCATATCCTGATTCGTGCCGACCAGCAGGCTCCTCAGGAGGAATGGGATGCCGCCAAGGTGCGCATCGACTCCATCTATCAGGCCCTGAAAGGTGGGGCCGACTTTGCCGAGTTGGCCACGAAGGTGTCACAGGATCCAGGTTCTGCTCGTCAGGGTGGTTTGCTGCCCTTCGTGCAGCGGGGCCAGTTTGTAAAAGAGTTTGAGGATGCTGCCTTTGCTTTGCAGCCTGGCGAGATGTCGGGTATCGTTCAGTCGCCATTCGGCTATCATATCATCCTGATGAAGGAGCGTAAGATGCTGGAACCCTTTGAGTTCCATCATGACAATATTCTCCGTTTCATCGAGCAGCGTAACCTGCGCGACCAGATTGCCGACCAGAAGGTGAAGCAAATGGTGGAACAGTCTAACGGTTCGCTGACCGAAGCCCAGTTGATGGAGCAGAAGGCAGATGAGTTGTCGGCCAAAGACTCTGACCTGAAGAATCTGATCCGTGAGTACCACGATGGTCTGCTGCTCTATGAAATCAGTAACCGTCTGGTGTGGGATAAGGCCTCGAAGGATGAGGCTGGCCTGGCCAACTATTTCAAGAAGAACAAAAAGAAGTATGCTTGGGATGAGCCTCGCTATAAGGGTATGGCCTACCATGTGAAGGAGCAGAGTCAGGTGAAGGCTGTGGCCGACTGCGTGAAGAAACTCTCTTTCGACCAGTGGGCTGAGGCCCTGCGTACCACCTTTAATGGTGACTCAGTCATCCGCATTCGTGTGGAGAAAGGTATCTTCAAGAAAGGAGATAATGCCTTGATAGACAGCCTCGTATTCAAGAAGGATACCACGGTGACCCATCTGAAGGACTATCCCATCGATGCTGTCTATGGCAAACTGCTGAAAAAAGGTCCAGAGGATTATACGGATGTACGTGGACTGGTGGTGGCTGACTATCAGGAGCAACTGGAGAAGGAATGGGTGGCCGACCTGCGTCGTAAGTATCCAGTGGAGATTGATGAGGAGGTCGTGAAAACTGTAAGCGAGAACGCCTCGAGTCTTAGTGATAAGTGATAAATGAATGGAGTGGCAAATGAAGAAAGTTGTTTTTCTCTTTTCTCTTTTCTCTTTACTATTTAGCCCTGCAGTTGCCCAGAGCGTGGTTGACGAGGTGGTATGGGTTGTTGGTGACGAGCCCATCCTAAAGAGTGAGGTGGAAGTCACTCGTATTCAGGCTGCGATGGACGGGATGCGCTGGACGGGCAACCCTGACTGTGCTATTCCAGAACAACTGGCTGTGCAAAAACTGTTTCTTCATCAGGCTGCACTTGACAGTATAGAGGTGACAGAGTCAGAGGTGTCCTCGGCCATTGAACAGCGCATTGACTATATGATACAACAAACTGGCTCTCGTGAGAAACTGGAGGAATACAGGAAGCAGAGCATCAGTCAGATACGTCAGTCGATGCATGACGACCTGCGTGACCAGATGATGATTCAGCGCATGAAGGAGAGCCTGGTGAAGGATATTACGGTGACGCCCGCAGAGGTGCGCCGCTATTTCAAGGATATGCCGGAGGACAGTATCCCCTATGTGCCCACAGAGGTGGAAGTGCAGATTATTGCGCAGACGCCAAAGGTGTCAATAGAGGAACTGAACCGTGTGAAGGATGAACTGCGAGAGTACACTGATCGTGTAAATCGCGGCGAGACCTCATTCCAGACACTGGCACGTATGTACTCCGAAGACCCCGGCTCGCGTCGTCAGGGCGGTGAGTTGGAGTATACAGGCCGTGGAACCCTTGATCCTGCGTTCGCTGCTGTGGCGTTCAATCTGACCGATCCTAAGAAGATTTCAAAGATCGTTGAGTCGGAGTTCGGCTTCCATATCATCCAACTGGTAGACAAACGCGGTGACAAGGTGAAGGTGCGTCACATCCTTCGTAAGCCTGTTGTCTCTGATTCTGCCATTACGGCCTCGTTGGCTCGCCTGGACTCTATAGCCAATGATATCAGGGCAGGGCTCTTCACCTTCGAAGAGGGTGCCTATGGAATCTCTGATGATAAGGATACACGTTTCAACAAAGGCTTGATGGCTAATCGCTCTGAGCGGGGACAGACCTCGCGCTTCCAGTTGCAAGAACTGCCTGCCGAGGTGGCCAAGGTTGTGGATACCTTGCAGGTGGGAGAAATATCCAAGTCATTCTCGATGATTAACGAACGTGGTAAGACGGTGTGTGTCATTGCGAAATTGAAGAGCCGCACTGAAGGCCATAAGGCCACTATCACCGAGGACTTTCAGGTGATGAAAGATGTGGTGCAGGAAAAACGGCGTGAAAAGAAACTGCACGACTGGGTGGTCGACAAGATCAAGAGCACTTATGTGCGTATTGGTGACGATTATCGTGACTGCCAGTTTGAGTATGAGGGGTGGATACGTTGAGAATTAGGAATTGAGAATAGAAAATTTTATAATAAGCCTGGGACGCAGAAGCACCATAATGGTGCTTCTGTGTGTGCTTTGTCTTGCCGTGTCTGCGATGCTGCCAGCGCCTCCGGCCAAATCGAAGAAGAAAGCGGGCGACAGTAAGCGCGTCTATCTGATTCATGCTGATGAACTGACTTATGACCGTTGGCGTAACAATGGTGCACAGGTGTTGCGTGGCAACGTGCAGTTTGAACACGATGGTGCCCACCTTTATTGTGACAGTGCCAACTATTTTGAGCCCAGCAATTCCTTTGAGGCATGGGGTAACGTGAAGATGGTGCAGGGTGACACGCTCTCGCTGACCAGCGACTATGGCTATTATGACGGTAATGACAAAACACTGGAGGCAAAGACCTTCACATCAGGGAAGCAGGTGGTGCTGAAGAACCGCACGACGACACTCTATACCGATACGCTCTATTTTGACCGTCTGGACAATATGGGCTATTATGATGAAGGCGGAAAACTGGTGGACAAGGCCACGACGCTGACCTCTATTCACGGCGAATATCATACGGATACGAAGGATGCCTTTTTCATGGACGATGTGGTGATGGTAGACAAGAAGTTCAACCTTACGACCGATACATTGATTTATAATACGCAGACCAAACTGGCCCATATTGTAGGACCTTCTGACATCGTGTCCGGGAAAAGCCACATCTATTCAGAGAGAGGCTACTACAACACGACCAACGAACAGGCTGAATTGCTGGACAGGTCGAGGCTGAACAACGACGGACGGACGTTGATTAGCGACAGCATCTGGTATGATGGGGTAGGTGGTGTCAGCGAGGCGTTCCGGAATGTTGTCTATCAGGACTCTGTTAATCGTAATGCACTCTACTGCAACTATGGCTATTACAATGATGCCATTGGCTATGCGATGTGTACGGACAGTGCGATGGCTGTGGATTTCTCACAACGTGACTCGTTGTATATACATGCTGACACATTCAAGGTCTTTTCGCATAATCTGGATACTGACTCGGTCTATCGGGTCCTCCACGCATATAATAAGGTTCGCGCGTACCGTATTGATATACAGGCAGTGTGCGACTCTTTGGTATACAATACACAGGATTCCTGCATGACGCTCTATCGTGACCCCATTGTGTGGAATCTGGAACAGCAGTTGCTTGGCGAAGAGATTAAAATATATATGAAGGACTCGGTCATTGATCATGCACATGTGATCAACCAGGCTTTTTCTATAGAGAAACTGCGCGAGGACAAAGCCTTCAATCAAGTATCATCACAGGAGATGTTTGCTTTCTTCCAGGAGGGAGAGATGCATGAGGCCAGGGCTGTGGGCAATGTTCAGGTGGTGTTCTATCCGGAAGATGACTCTGACAGTTCGTATGTGGGACTCATCAGTATGACCACAGAGCAATTGAAGTTGTTCTTTGACAAGCGCAAACTGGACTACATCTGGGCCCCTGCTCCGGATGGCGTCATGTATCCTATGTCACAGATTCCACCAGAGAAACGCTACTTGACAGGTTTCTACTGGTTTGATTATGTAAGGCCAATTTCGAAACAGGATATCTTTAACTGGCGTCCCAAGGCTGCTGGCTCAGAACTGAAGGCTCAGCGGAAAAGGGATGCTGGGGCAGCACGCAAGGGGATGGATAAAGTAGGAATAGCGTTATGAGTGATGTGATTCAACTGCTGCCGGATTCGGTAGCCAATCAGATAGCAGCGGGAGAGGTTATCCAGCGGCCGGCTTCGGTCATCAAGGAACTTGTGGAAAACTCTGTCGACGCTGGTGCCAAGACCATCAAGGTAGTGGTGGTTGATGCCGGTCGCACATCGTTACAGGTTATTGACGATGGTTGTGGTATGTCGGAGACGGATGCGCGACTGGCTTTCGAGCGTCATGCCACCTCGAAGATCCGTCAGGCCTCAGACCTGTTTTCTCTCCAGACGATGGGCTTCCGTGGTGAGGCTCTTCCTTCGATTGCGGCTGTTGCCCAGGTGGAACTGACCACCAGAATGGCGACAGACGATGTCGGTTCGCGGCTAACCATTCATGGCTCCAAGGTTGTCAGCCAGGAACCTGTGGCCTGCCCTGTCGGCTGTAACTTCAAGGTGGACAATCTCTTCTTCAACGTGCCTGCTCGCAGAAAATTCTTGAAGTCGAATGCTACGGAACTGAACAATATCCTGACAGCATTCGAGCGGATAGTGTTGGTGTATCCAGACATCTCCTTCATGCTCTACAGCAATGGCCAGGAACTGATGAACCTCAAGGCAGGCTCGCTTCGTCAGCGTATCGTCGATGTCTTTGGCAAGAAACTCAGTCAGGAACTTCTGCCACTGGAGGTGGATACGGCCATCTGTAAGGTTACAGGCTTTGTGGGGAAACCGGAGTCTGCACGCAAAAAGGGTGGCGTGGACTATTTCTTTGTCAATGGGCGCTTTATGAAGCATGCTTATTTCCATAAGGCTGTGATGAGCGCGTATGACCGTTTGGTGCCTATAGGTATGCAGGTGCCCTATTTCATCTATTTCCAAGTAGAGCCGGCCGACATAGATGTCAATATCCATCCGACCAAGACGGAAATCAAGTTTGAGAACGAACAAGGCATTTGGCAGATTCTTTCAGCAGCCGTCAAAGACGCCATAGGTAAATTCTGCGATGTACCGACCATCGACTTTGATACGGAAGGGAGACCGAACATCCCCATCTTTGACCCCCAGCGCGATGCTGTATCTATGCCGCATGTCCAGTATAATCCAGGCTATAATCCGTTTAATACGCCAAGTGGCACGAATACGGGCCGTGGAAATGAGGATACATTGCGACATCAGCCGCGAGTGCCTGTTGACTGGCAACAACTCTATGAACAGCAAACACCGTCACAGGAGTTTCAGGAGCAGACGCTTTTTCAGGATGATACTGCTACTGAATCAGAACAACTGCTTCAGGAGAAGTCTCCTGTACATTATCAGTATAAGGGCCGCTATATCATGACTGCCGTGAAGTCGGGTCTGATGATAATTGACCAGCATCGGGCAGACATCCGTATTCGCTATGAACGAAATCTGACTCTGATAGGGCAGAAGCAGGCTGGTACGCAGCGTGTGCTCTTCCCCGAGGTTATCCAGTTGTCGGCTTCCGACAATGTGATGATGCAGCAGTTCTTTCCTGATATGACTGCTATGGGCTTTGATTTGAGTGACCTGGGTGGTGGCAACTATGCCATCAATGGCGTACCTGCCGGTAGTGAGGGACTTGATCCGGTTGCTCTGGTTCGCCATATCCTGACCGACTCTGCCGAGCAGGGACGGGGCGTCAACAGTGAATTGCAGTCCAAGTTGGCTTTAAGTCTGGCCCGCCATACTGCTATCGATTATGGGCAGGTTCTCTCAAATGAAGAGATGGAGCATATCGTCAACGAACTCTTTGCCTGCAAGAATGTCAATTATACCCCTGATGGCAAGGCTATTCTTTGTATACTTCCGCAACATGATATTGAACAGTTGCTTGGTTGAAAATGTTCGTTATTTGTTAAAAAAGGGCCTAAAATACACTTTTTTAAGGGTTTTTAAGACTTTTGACACATTTTCTTACCCATTTTTGTTGCAGGAATAAATATTTTTGCCTACTTTTGCACAAAATTTCGAAATAAAGTTATTGTTTTATTAATAAGAATTGTATGAAAAAGTTTTTGATGGTGCTGGCACTGGCCAGCGTTTCTGTGGCCGGAATGGCACAGAATGAGACACCTGAACTGAAGTACAGCGTTGCTACAAACTCTTTCTGGAGCAACTGGTTTATTCAGGCAGATGTTGTAGGCACTTCTTTCTTTAACAATGGTGAGAAGTGGGGTAGCCCCTTTAAGGATTATCGCACGAACCTCGGCGCATCTGTTGCCATTGGTAAGTGGTTCACTCCTGGTCTCGGTCTCCGTTCTAAGGTGACTGGTATCTGGGGCCGTTCGGTAATCTCTGAGGACAAGGAGACCAATGCCAACAAGTACTGGAAGTTCAATGAGGACGTTCTGTTCAACCTGAGCAACCTGTTCTGTGGCTACAGCGATACCCGTGTTTGGAACTTCATTCCCTACATCGGTGGTAGCGTGAGCCGCAACATGAGTTACAATGACTATGCTATGGGTCTGAACTTCGGTATCCTGAATACCTGGCGCCTGAGCAAGCACGTGCTGATCAACCTTGATGTTAATCTGGGTGGTCATGAGCCCGACTTCGATGGCACCGCTTATGGTGTTGGTGGCAGCCGCTGGAAGTTGGAGAACAAGGACCGCACCCTCAATGCTGAGGTCGGTCTGACCTTCAACCTGGGTAAGGCTACCTTCAACAAGGTTCCCGATGTGGATGCTCTCAACGCTATGTATCAGAGCCAGATTGATGCTCTCAATGCTCAACTCGCTGATGCCAATGCAGAGAACGCTCGTCTGAACAATGTTATCAAGAACCACAAGTGCCCCGAGGCTGGTAAGACCATTACCGTTAAGGAGGTTGCTGCTGCTCCTGTTTCAGTGTTCTTCAACCTGGGTAGCGCTAAGGTCGCTTCTAAGAAGGACATCGTGAACGTGCAGGCTCTGGCTGACGTTGCTAAGGCAAACGACAAGACCATCGTTGTGACTGGTTATGCTGACAGCAAGACTGGTAGCGCTGCTCTGAACCAGACTCTGTCTGAGAAGCGTGCTAACGCTGTGAAGGCTGAACTGGTTAAGTTGGGCGTTGCTGAGGACAAGATTGAAGTGAAGGCTGCTGGTGGTGTGAACGACATCAATCCGTTCGCTTACAACCGTCGCGCTGTTGTGGAGATCAAGTAATTGCATCAAAACTTCGATAAATGGGCTGGCGAGCGTATGCACGCCAGCCTTTTTTTTTGCTGTGGCGATAAAAAGTCTGTAGAAAATTTGGCGGATTCAAAAAAAGTTCGTACCTTTGCACCCGCTTAAAAGAAGCGAGGGCGTTTAGCTCAGTTGGTTTAGAGCATCTGCCTTACAAGCAGAGGGTCGGCGGTTCGAATCCGTCAACGCCCACCACTCAAAGGAGTTCCAATCTTGGAACTCCTTTTTTGTTAAATATATAAAAAGAAATGTCGCAGATTCATTGATTGTCGATAATTTTACCTATATTTGTAGCCGCCTAAAATGATTTTGATTCTATGATAGCCAAGAAGTCTCTATACACTATTTATGCAATCATGATGTTCGTGATGGCGTTGGCTGTGATGGCATGTGGCAATGATGACGAAGACGATGGTGATGAGGATCAGGCGCAGAAGATTGTTCACTCGTGGATTCTTCAGGAACAGAATGGAGGCAATGTGGATGTGTTGACTTTTACGGCCGATGGACATTTGGTCAGGTCGGTGCTGAAGAATGTTGATGATGTCTTTCTGAGATACGATGAAAGTGATGTTCCCTGTGTCAGTGACGGCTATACAGTCAGATATGTGGAGGAAGGAGATACGGTCTCCAAGACTTGGGTCTTCCGCGATGGTGTGTTGCTGTTTGATGGTTTGCGGTATCTTCAGATGGATGGTGTTTGGAGGGCTAACTTTGAACAGGCTGTGTTGACCACCTCTGAGGGTATCAATTACAATCCAAATGGGACTTTGGCTCCAGATGGACAGGAAATCTATGGGAATTGGTCTGCCAATGGCTATACACTGAGTTTCTTTACTGATGGCCGGGTCAGCCTGACAGTGTCTTCCGGAAAATACAGAGATGTGTTTCATGGCACGTTCAAGGTTTCGTCTGGCTATGAGATGACGTTCACCGCCAAGCAGGAGTTGCAAGAGAACTATACGTGGTCAGGGGAGCAGGCCGTTCAAGGTTCCGGGCATTGTGAGATAGACCTCGATGATATGCACGTGAACCTGCGGATAGGCAACGATGAGTTCGGCACCACGTATAGGAAGATGTATTAGTTGGATGGTTCGTCAAGAATAATGGGGGAAATCCAGAAAAATATGTATTTCTCTTTGTTTTATTCCGAAAAAAGTCGTAACTTTGCAGTCTCTTAGTAAAATGGCTTTTATAAAAGTATAACGTATTAATAGTAAATGGAATTAGATGTGTTGACGGCCATCTCGCCTATTGATGGTCGCTATCGTGGTAAGACAGAGCCGCTGAGCGAGTATTTTTCAGAATATGCGTTGGTGAGATACCGTGTACGGGTGGAGATAGAATACTTCATAACGCTCTGCGAATTACCCTTGCCCCAACTTCAGGATTTCAATCACGCACTGTTTGAGCCCCTGCGCGACATCTATCGTACTTTTACCGTTGCCGATGCGCAGCGGGTGAAGGACATTGAGAGCGTGACCAACCACGACGTGAAGGCCGTGGAGTATTTCATCAAGGAGAAACTCGACCAGATGGGCGGTTTCGAGCACTACAAGGAGTTCATTCATTTCGGCCTGACTTCACAGGACATTAACAACACCAGTGTCCCCTTGTCCATCAAGGAAGCCTTGGACAATGTCTATCTGCCCCTGTTGGAGGAACTGATAGAGCAGTTGAACGACTATGCCGAGGCTTGGAAAGATGTGGCTATGCTTGCCAAGACCCATGGCCAGCCTGCTTCTCCCACTCGCTTGGGCAAGGAGGTGATGGTCTATGTCTATCGTCTGGAAGAGCAGGTGCGGGCCTTGAAGGACACCCCCATCACTGCAAAGTTCGGCGGAGCCACCGGCAATTTCAATGCCCATCATGTGGCCTATCCCCAGTACGACTGGCGTGAATTCGGCAATCAGTTTGTCAGCGAGAAACTCGGTCTGGAGCGTGAGCAGTACACCACTCAGATTTCTAATTACGACTGGTTGGCAGGCCTGTTTGATGCCATGAAGCGTATCAACACTATCATCATCGACTTGGACCGCGACTTCTGGATGTACATCTCGATGGACTACTTCAAGCAGAAGATCAAGGCCGGCGAGGTGGGATCGAGCGCCATGCCTCACAAGGTGAACCCCATCGACTATGAGAACAGCGAGGGCAACCTGGGCATTGCCAATGCCATCCTGCAGTTCTTGGCACAGAAATTGCCTATTAGCCGTTTGCAGCGTGACCTGACCGACTCGACGGTGCTGCGCAATGTGGGTGTGCCTATGGGACATTCGCTCATTGCTTTCCAGAGCACGCTCAAGGGCTTGCGCAAACTGATCCTCAATGAGGATAAGTTACACGAGGACTTGGAGAATACATGGGCCGTGGTGGCAGAGGCCATTCAGACCATTCTGCGCCGTGAGGCCTATCCCAACCCTTATGAGACGCTGAAGCAGTTGACGCGCACCAACCAGAAGATGACAGCCGAGACCATTCACGAATTCATTCAGACGCTCAATGTCAGTGATGAGGTGAAGGAAGAACTGATGGCCATCACGCCTTGGAACTACACAGGCGTTTAAGTGGCCTGAGACCTGATAGGAAAATAAGAACGAACAGAAAAAGAACGCCGTGAGGCCAATATTAACCTTTTAAAGAGTATTTAGATTATGGATTTTGAGAACGAGAACAAACAAGATGATCAATTGGTGGAGAAGGATGGTGGCCGTGATGGCTATCAGCGGGAGTTCCGCCCGGTAGGACGTTCGCCGCGTCCCCGTATCCACACCGGACAGCGCCCTTCTACGGGTTATGAGCGTCCCAGTTACAGCAAGCACAATCAGGATGATGAGGGCGGCTTCCGCCCCGAAGGTTTTGGAGCAGGTCTGCAGAGCCAGGCGCCTCAGCATGGCTATCGTCCTCGTACAAATAACTATAATAATGGTGGCTACGGCCAGCAGCGTCAGGGTGGCTATCAGCCCCGTCAGCAGCAGGGTGGCTATCGTCCCCGATATAATCAGGAAGGTGACGAGCAGGGCTATCAGCCCCGTCAGGGTGGCTACGGTCAGCCTCGTCAGGGCGGCTATGGCCAGCAGCGCCAGGGTGGCTATGGTCAGTCTCGTCAGGGCGGCTACGGCCAGCAGCGCCAGGGTGGCTATGGCCAGCAGCGTCAGGGCTATCAGTCCCGTCAGGGTGGCTACGGTCAGCAGCGTCAGAGCGGCTATGGCCAGCGTCCGCAGGGTGGCTTCCGTCAGCGTACGGCCGACTATGATCCCAATGCCAAGTATAGCCAGAAGAAGCGTATCGAGTATAAGGAGCAGAACTATGATCCCAGCGAGCCCATCCGTCTGAACAAGTTCCTGGCCAATGCCGGTGTGTGCAGCCGTCGTGAGGCCGACGATTTCATCCAGGCAGGTGTCGTGACGGTGAATGGTGAGGTGGTGACCGAACTGGGCACCAAGGTGCTGCGCACTGATGTAGTGCGTTTCCACGATGATCCCGTCACACTGGAGAAGAAGGTCTATGTGCTCCTCAACAAGCCCAAGGACTATGTGACCACGAGCGACGATCCCCAGCAGCGCAAGACCGTGATGGACCTGGTGAAGAACGCCTGCCCGGAGCGCATCTATCCCGTTGGGCGTCTTGACCGCAACACCACGGGTGTGCTTCTGCTCACCAACGATGGCGACCTGGCTTCCAAGTTGACGCATCCCAAGTTCCTGAAGAAGAAGATATATCATGTCTATCTCGACCGCAACGTGACGGCTCACGACATGCAGCAGATTGCTGAGGGCGTGACACTCGATGACGGTGAGATCAAGGCCGACGATGTCCAGTATGCCGACCCCGTAGACAGAAAGCAGGTAGGCATCGAGATCCATTCGGGCAAGAACCGCATCGTGCGCCGTATCTTCGAGAGCCTGGGCTATAAGGTCATCAAACTGGACCGTGTGCAGTTTGCCGGCCTGACCAAGAAGAACCTCCGTCGTGGTGACTGGCGCTATCTGACAGAGGATGAAGTTGATCGTTTAAGAATGGGAGCATATGAGTAGAACAAAGATAGTTGACGTACTGAAGAGTACGGAATACGGAAAAGAGGTGTGTGTGAAGGGCTGGGTGCGTACCCATCGCTCCAGTAAGGCCGTTGACTTTATTGCCCTGAACGACGGCTCGACCATCAAGAACGTGCAGGTGGTGGTAGACCCCTCGCAGTTCGACGAGCAGTTGCTGAAGGACATCACCACAGGCAGTTGTATCTGTGCTGTCGGCAAACTGGTGGAGAGCCAGGGAGCCGGTCAGGCCTCGGAGATTCAGGCTACGGCCCTGGAGATCTACGGTCTCTGCGGTAACGACTATCCCATGCAGAAGAAGGGCCAGTCGTTTGAGGCCATGCGTAAGAACGCCCACATGCGTCTCCGTACCAATACCTTTGGTGCCGTGATGCGCATCCGCCACAACATGGCTATGGCCATCCACACATACTTCCACGAGCATGGCTTCTTCTACTTCAACACGCCGCTCATCACGGCCAGCGACTGCGAGGGTGCCGGCAATATGTTCCAGGTGACGACGAAGAACCTCTACGATCTGAAGAAAGACGAGCAGGGCAAGATCATCTACGACGATGACTTCTTCGGCGAGCAGACCTCACTCACGGTGAGCGGTCAACTCGAGGGCGAACTGGGTGCTACGGCCCTGGGTGCCATCTATACCTTCGGCCCCACGTTCCGTGCCGAAAACTCCAACACCCCGCGCCACTTGGCCGAGTTCTGGATGGTGGAGCCCGAGGTGGCCTTCCTCGACCAGGAGGAACTGATGGATCTGGAGGAGGACTTCATCAAGTATTGTGTGAAATGGGCTCTCGATAACTGCAAGGATGACCTGCAGTTCCTCAACCAGATGATCGACAAGACACTCATTGGACGCCTGGAAGGTGTGCTGAAGGAGACCTTTGTCCGTCTGCCCTATACCGAGGGAATCAATATCCTGCAGGAGGCCATCAAGAACGGCAAGAAGTTTGAGTTCCCCTGCCAGTGGGGTGACGACCTCGCCTCGGAGCACGAGCGCTACCTCGTGGAGGAGCACTTCAAGAAGCCCGTCATCATGACCGACTATCCCCGTGCCTTCAAGTCGTTCTATATGAAGCAGAACGTGGATACTGCCGACGGCGGTAGCGTGGGCTACAAGGGTGCCATTGCTCCTGGTCCCACCATGCAGGGCACCGATGTGCTGTTCCCGCAGATCGGTGAGATCATTGGTGGCTCAGTGCGTGAGGAGAGTTACGACAAACTGATGAGTGAGATAGAGCGTCGCCAGATGGATCAGACCCACCTGTGGTGGTACATCGACACCCGTCGCTGGGGCTCTTGTCCGCATGCCGGTTTCGGCCTTGGCTTCGAGCGTCTCATCCTGTTTGTGACCGGTATGCAGAACATCCGCGACGTCATCCCCTTCCCCCGTACCCCGAAGAGCGCAGAGTTCTAATCTGTTTAAAGATATACATCTTCATCAGGCGGTGCTTCTTTTCACGAGAGGCACCGCTTTTTTAGTGGTTAGAACAAGAAAGTCTTCCAATATCTTCTTCGGGTGCAAGGTATGGCAAGTCAGGCAGTAAGGAATGGCACTTTACTATAGTAAAGTCCTATCGGAACGACCGTAAAGTGCCATACTTTGCACCCGAAGATGGCTTCGGAACACCCCGAAGATGACGTCAGCAGGTTTGAAGCCTCCAAACAGGGAGTTTGAAGCCTCCAAACGATGGGTTTGAAGCCTCCATTCCCATCGTTTGGAGGCTCCAATCCTTATGGCGTGAAGCGTATTGTGACCTGATTGGAAAAAATGTTGCTAAAATGTTTGTGTTTTTGTTTTTTTTTCTTAAATTTGCACTCGTAAAGTTAAAACTGTTATTCTCCTAATCGTGAAAATGATGAAAAGTATTGTAAAGACATTTGCTTTTTGCCTGCTGGCAGGTGCTTGGGGAGTTGTCGGTTGTACCGATGACAAGTACGACCTGGGCGACCTCGACATGACAATGGGCTTGGGCAGCGACCAGTTGCAGTTGCCCGTGAAGAATTCTGTGAAGGACATTCTGCTGGATGACATTCTCGACATTGGGGACAGCGAGAGTGTGACTACGGATGAGAATGGAAACTACAAGTACGAACAGAGTTCCATTATTGATGATGTTACAGACATCAAGGTTGAGAAGATATCTCTAGCCAAGGCTGGCGATCCCATTGAGAACCCTGTCATACTGACAGTGGGTGCTTTCCCCGATGGTACGCCTGAGGGAACAGAGGTTCCCTATACCGGTGGTGACATAGAAGGCCAGATAGAGACCTTCGACTATATTTCCGACGAACAGGCACAAGTGATCGATCTGCGGTCAGGCGAACTGGATGGCGAAATGGCACTGACGGTCTATTTCTCTTCCAAGTTGAGGGCCGTGGTGGAGACCATTGATGAGATGAGTATCGAACTTCCTCAGTATATGGATTTTGAGGTAATCGATAAGTCGGACAATGCCGTGCGACAAGGCAACGTCATCAAGTTCACCAACCAGAACACAGACAATCAGGCTGTGGTGAAGATTAACGTGACCAAGTTGGACTTTGCAGCCGATAAGAATACCTCTGCCGACAATAGCATCAAGTTCGACACTGACAAAAAAATCGTTGAGATGCACGGTAAGGTCAATGTGTTTGCCAAAATCAGCAAGACCAAGAAGCGCACAATAGCCGATGATGGCTACCCCGATGCAGCCATCCGCAGTACACTGGTTATCGACGATATCATGGTCAACAGCGCCCTGGGCAAGTTTGATCCTGACATTACAATAGAAGACAGCAAGATAGAACTGAACGACCTGCCGGACTTCCTGACCGACGATGACGTGGTGGTCGATCTCTACAATCCGCAGATTATCTTTACAGCCACCAGCCGACTGCCCATGCCTGGCACCATCAATGTCACGCTGGAGGCCAAGATGAACGACGGCACGGTGATCAAGACCATCGAGGTGGACGGTATCAAGGTCTTGCAGGAGGGCGACAACAAGGTCTGTCTGTCGCGTCTCGAACAGGACATCCCATCCGGCTGCACAGACTATAAGGTGGTGCCTAACCTGTCGGAAATCATTGAGAAAGTGCCCGACGTGATTGAGGTACGCATTGCTGCCAAGGCGGACGCATCCCAAGACTACACCCTTGAGTTTGGCCGTAACTATTCGCTCACGGGTATAGAGTACAGCATTCTGGCTCCGCTTGCCTTTGGTGATAAGGCCAGGGTCATCTATAACGACTATGTGGACGGATGGGCAGAGGATATGCCCGACGACATGGACTTCGAGAAGGATGCCTACATCGAGGTGACGGCCAATATGGACAGCAACGTGCCTATGAACCTGACTATGAAGGTGAAGGCTGTGGATGTGGATAAGAACGAGATAGAGAATGTGGTCTGCCAGGTGGACAAGGACATCGCAGGAAGTGCCGATGGCAATATCGTGACCACCCCCATCAGGATTCTCATCAAGCGCAACAACAATGTGGGTTCGCTGACAGATGTCGATGGCATTCACTTCACACTGGAGGCAGCCTCCAATGATACGCTGAAAGGCAAGACGCTGAACGCAACGGAGAACAAATTAACGGCCCGCGACATCACCGTGACGATTCATGGTCGAGTGATAGCAGACTTCAATTAACCTAAAAGACAGAAACAACTATGAGATACAATAGACTATTCCTGATGGCTGTCTTCTCCACGTTGGTGGCAACAGCCAGTGCTCAGACTTTAAGTTCAGCCTACTTCACGCAGGACTATAAGTACCGTCATGATATGAACCCTGCTCTTGGCAATGACCAGAACTATATCTCTATACCCGTCCTGGGCAACCTGAGCATTCAGACTCAGGGCAACTTCGGCGTCGGGGATGTGCTCTTCCTTAATCCGGCTACTGGCCGTTACGACCGTACATTCATGCATCCCGATGTCTCGGTCAGCGATGCTCTTGGTGGCCTGAACTCTGACAAGAACAAGGTGATAGGTGATATCGGCATCACGCTTCTGTCGGCTGGTTTCAAGGGTTTTGGTGGATACAACACGGTGGAAATCAGTTCGAAAACGCAGTTGGGCGTTTCGTTGCCTTATGATCTGTTCCGCTTTGCCAAGAACCTGAACAACGACATCTATGACATTGGCGATATCGATGTGCGTGCCCAGTCATACGTCGAACTGGCCTTCGGACATTCCCGCCAGATTGGCGATGACCTCCGCGTGGGTGCCAAGGTGAAGTTGCTCTTTGGTGCGGCTCGCGCTGATCTTAGCCTGAAGGATGTTCGGGCAGAGATGCCCGCTGGTGCCGATAAGTGGATTGTCTCTGGCAATGCTCAGGCCGACGTGATGATGAAGGGCTTCATGTTCAAGTCTGGCCGCAAGGACTATGAACTGCGAAGCGGCTCTTATGACTATGTGAACGATGTAGATGTGGACGGTGCTGGCCTGGGTGGTTTTGGACTGGGCCTTGACCTGGGTGCCACCTACAAGGTGATGGACGGACTGACTGTCAGTGCTGCCCTGACAGACCTCGGCTTCATTAGTTGGAGCAACGACGTGCAGGCTGTCAACCGCGGCACCTCTTTCGAGTTTGAGGGTTTCCGGGATATCTCCGTCAACGAAGACCGCAATCCCAATACCTTCAAGAAGACCAATAAGACCTATTCTGACCAGATTGCCGACTTCATTCACTTGAAGGATGAGGGAGATCAGGGCTCTGTCACTAAGGGGCTTGCAGCCACTGTCCGCTTGGGAGCCGAGTATAAATTGCCAATGTACGACAAATTGTCGTTTGGACTCTTGCTCCAACAGCGCATCAACGGCCCGTTCTCTCTGACCGAAGGTCGCCTGAGTGCCAATTGGGTGCCCCTGAAGTGGCTCGATGGTGGCGTCAATGTGGCTGTGAACAACTATGCCGCCAGCACGGGCTGGGTGCTGAACATCCATCCCAAGGCGATCAACTTCTTTGTCGGTATGGATCACATCCTCGGAACGCAGACCAAGGAAGGCATTCCCCTCAGTTCTAATGCCAGTGTTAACTTTGGCATGAACGTGGCGTTCTGACCGCAGATTGTTTAGCATATACATTAACCCCCAAAAACAAAAGTGATATGAAGAATCTATTAGTCATCGCAGGAAGTCTACTGCTTTCTGTTGGCAGTGTCTCTGCACAAGAAGACAACAACGTGTTCACGCATCTTGGAGCAAGCGTGGGAGTGGGTACAACGGGTGTCAGCATCGACCTCTCGACAAACATCACTGACTATGTCGGTGTGCGTGTGGGTGCCGACATTATGCCGAAGTTCAAGTACAGCACTGATATAGATATCAACAACAGTACTAATCTGCAGAATGAGTACAACACTTGGCGTCAGTACTACATCGCTACCAATCCTGGTGCTGAGGCTCCGGAGTTAACAGTTCCTTCGCAGGTGGATATAGAGGGCAAATTGAATAACACGACTGGTCATGTTCTGTTTGATCTCTATCCTGGCAAGAAGATTGACTGGCATCTCACCGTTGGTGCCTACTTTGGCCCGACCGATGTGGTGAGTGTCTACACCACGAAGGATGAGCAGTTGGCTGACGTAGCCAAGTATAATGACTGGCAGAATGATAAGAGCCTGCTGATTGGTGCAGAACTGGGCGACTACTTCCTGACGCCAGATGCCAACGGTCATGTGGATGCCAGCATCAAGGTGAAGGGCTTCCGTCCCTATGTGGGGCTTGGCTGGGGGCGTGCCGTGCCGAAGAACCACTCGCTGGGCTTCTCGTTTGATGCAGGCGTGCAGTTCTGGGGCAAGCCAGAGGTTTATCTGCAAGGCGACAAGCAGAATGAAAGCAATTTCGATGGTGAGGATGGTGGTATCTTGAAGACGCTTACCAAGATCACTGTTTATCCTACACTGACCTTCCGCCTGACAGGCAAGATTTTCTAAGATCAGACTAACTGTATACCCTCCTCGGTGAGGATGATGAGCCGTCGGCGATAGAGGTCGCCGACGGCTTTTTTGTAGGCCTTCTTCGAGACCTTGAAGCGGTCGGCTATGAGTTCGGCAGGACTCTTGTCGTTCAGGTCGCAGCGCCCGTCGTTCTCATAGAGATAGCGCAGCAGCACCTCGGCGAAGTCGAGCGTGTGCTGCCGGCCAGTGGGCTGCAGTGTGATGTCTATCTTGCCGTCCTGTCGCACGTGGTCAATGTAGGCCGTCAGGCGGTCGCCGCTATGCAGGGGCTGGAATATCTGGTTGTCGTAGATCTGGCCTTGATAGCGGTTGTCTACGATGACCTTGAAGCCCAGGTCAGTCTTCTGCCAGACCAAACAGTCGCAGGGTGTGCCGTGGGGGAGTTGGGGTAAAACTTCAACAGTCGGAACTGTCAGGTACCTCTCCACTTTGGCAGTGGCCATCAGACGGTGGGTCTCTTCGTCCTCTTTGACGTAGATGACATAGTGCTTGCCCACCTCCATGCGCTGTTTCTGTTCGCGGAAGGGGCAGAAGAGGTCTTTCATGAGGCCCCACTTCATGAAGGCTCCGTACTTGTTGATCCAGGCCACCTCCATCGAGGCGAACTCGCCGACCTTGGCCAGCGGGTGCTCTGTGGTGGCTATGATGCGTTCGTCTTGGTCGAGGTAGATGAACACCTCAATCTCGTCGCCGATGGTGAGACCATTGGGGGCATAACGGTTAGGCAGCAGGATGTCTCCCGTCTGTTCGTCGCCTTCGAGGTAGAAGCCGTGGTCGGCCTGCCGAAGGACTTTCAGGGTGGTATAGTCTCCGAGTTTTATCATACAATCAATCCGTCTTTAAGGTGAATGGTGCGGTCGGTCAGTGTGGCGAGGGCTTCGTCGTGGGTGACGATGACGAAGGTCTGGCCGAAGCGGTCGCGCAGGTCGAAGAAGAGTTGGTGCAGTTCCTCCTTGTTTTTGCTGTCCAGTGAGCCGCTGGGCTCGTCGGCCAGGATGACTGCAGGGTTGTTCACCAGTGCGCGGGCCACGGCTATGCGCTGCTTCTCGCCGCCTGAGAGTTCGTTGGGCTTATGGTTGGCGCGGTCGGTGAGACCCATGAACTGGAGCAGTTCCGTGGCGCGTTCCTTGGCCGCCTTCTGCGCAGTGCCGGCAATGTAGGCGGGAATCATGATGTTCTCAATGGCCGTGAACTCAGGCAGCAGTTGATGGAACTGGAACACGAAACCCAGGTGGCGGTTGCGGAAGTCGGCCAGGGCTTTGCGCGAGAGGGTAGTGGTGTCGATGGCATTGACGCACACCTTGCCCGTGTCGGGCTTGTCGAGTGTACCGATAATCTGCAGCAGTGTGGTCTTGCCTGCACCGCTGGGGCCGACGATGCTGACCACCTCGCCTTTGTCGATGTGGAGGTCGATGCCCTTGAGCACCTGTAGCGAGCCGAAACTCTTAGTGATATTTTCTATTGTTATCATATTTAGCCTTAGCCCCCTAACTTAGGGGGCTTAACCAGTGGCGGAGCGTGTCGTAGATACTGCTCTCCTCACGGTGCTGAGCCTCGGTGAAACTCATCTTGTCTTCCTTGGTCTCGCCGTACTGGTCGGGGAAGATAATCATGAGGTTTGTACCCGAGAAGTATTTCGTCAACTCGTCGGGCAGGCGGTCGAGGGCGTTCTTGTAACTGATGGTACCCTTACGGGCCGTGACCACCACGAAGAGATGGTCATCGCCGATGGTGCCGGCTAACTTGGGCAGTTCGTTCCAGTGGGCCATGAAGGTGTATTCAGCCCTGACGCTGGGGTGACGGCTGTTGATGTATTCGCGGATGAACTCCATCGACTCATTGCGCCCGTGGAACTGCACGCGGCAGTCCAGTTGGCCGGCAAAGCGGCACAGGCGCTCCAGCCAGCGGTGGAAGCCCGGCTCAAATTCAGCCCTCGACGGCACGGCCACCTGAATGCGGCGCAGGGTGCTGAGGGGTTGGGCAAAGCGCATGAGCAGTATCTGGCGGTTCAGGCCGTTGTAGAGACTCTGTATGAACTCGCCCCAGAACTTGGTGGTCACCTCCGTATGGACGTGCATGCCCATGACCACCTCGGAGCAGCCGCTCTCGCGGAAGGCATGCTTGATGCCGTTGGCAATGTTGGTGGCCAGTCGCACCTGCGTCTGCACCCTCACCTCCGAGGCGCTGGCCTGCTGCTGCAGTTTCTCCAGCAACTGGATGCCCTGCTCGCGGTCGGCATTGCTGTTCTCTCCGTCGTAGACCACGTTGAGTGCCACGAGGTCGCGGTTCATCTTGTGGTTCCTGACGAGCATGGCCAGTTCCAGCAGTTGCGGTGCAATCTCGGGATATTTCACGCAGACCATGATCTTCTCGTCATCATCGGCTGCCGTGTCATCAGAAGTGGGATGGGCGTTCTCGCTGAAGATGATCTGGCGCGAGGCGTAGTCGGTCATCAGCGTGGAGATGACGCAGGTGACCAGAATCATGATCACCACACCGTTCAGCATATTGTCGTCGGCCAGCGGTGTCTCCGGCCCCACCATCAGTCGCTTGCCCACCATCACCATAGCGATGGCACCGGCGGCGTGGGCCGATGTCAGACCGAACATCATGTGGCCGTCGGCCTTGGTCAGTCGGAAGAGCAGGGCCGAGAGATAGGCGGCCAGCGCCTTGCCGAACGTGCCGAAGAAGGCGATGAGGAACATGATGCCCCACACCTCAGGTCCCGTGGTCAGCGAGCGCAGGTTGATCAGCATACCCACGCTGATGAGGAAGAAAGGGATGAACAGGGCATTGCCGATAAACTCGATGCGGTTCATCAGGGGCGACACCTGCGGTATGTACCTATTTAATATAAGGCCGGAGAAGAAAGCACCGAAGATGCCCTCCAGTCCGATGAGTGCCGAGAGGGCGGCGCTGATGAACATGACAGCCATGACGAAGATGTACTGCATCACGGCATCGCTGTAGCGGCGCAGGAAGTAGCGCGTCAGTCGGGGTATGATGACCACGCTGCCCACGCAGAAGGCGGCGAACTTCAGGATGAACAGTAGCCAGAATGTCAGTCCGCTGTCTTCGCTGAACATACCGGCCAGTCCGGCCAGCATGACCAGGGCCATGAACAGCGAGATCATCGATGACCCCACGCTGAGCATCACACTCGAGTTGCGCCCCAGGCCGTAGCGGCCGATGATGGGATAGGCCACCAGCGTGTTCGATGCCATGATGCAGCCCAGCAGGAACGACGCCCGCTGAGAGTATTCGAGCACGTTGACGGCCATCACGTAGGTGAGCACCAAGGGCACGAAGCAGGTCAGCAGTCCGAAGGTGACAAACCGCCGCGAGTTCTTCTTCACGCTCTCCAGGTCCATCTCCAGTCCGGCCAGGAACATGATGTAGTAGAGGCCCACCTGGCCGAAGACCTCAAACGAGTTGCCCCGCTCCAGGATGTTCAGCCCGTGCTGCCCTACGAGCACGCCGGCCAGCACCATACCGATGATGTGGGGAATGCGCAGTTTGCTCATCACGATAGGGGCAAACAGAATGATGAGCAGCACCACGAAGAATATCATGGTGGGGTCCTGAATGAGGGGTTTTACGACAGGTAGTGTTTCCATTTGTCTGCAAAGTTACAAAAAAATCTGTCCAACTGACACATATTTGGCAGAAAAGTTGTAATTTTGCACGCAAAAACCAAGAAAACGAATATGAAAGTAGCAATTGTGGGCGCGAGCGGCGCCGTTGGTCGATAGTTCCTTGCTGTCGATGTCGAGGACGGCAACAACTTCATTCCCGACCATGGGTCGCCTATCCGTAGCCTTTCCATCCTTGGAGAATACTGGCACTACAATCTCTGAGCGAGAAAGACTGCTGCATGCGATATGTCCTGGAAACTGTTCCACATCAGGAACGATAATGGTTCGTTGCTCTTTCCATGCCGTGCCGCAGACACCCTTTCCAAAGCCGATGTGCATACAAGCCATCTTTGCTCCCGACACATTCATCCTCGCCGTGATGGTCCACTTTGTTGCAGGACGCATGACATACGCCGTGTCTACATTGCCTTTACTATAGTTCTGCGTCAGAATGCTGTCAGCGCGATGAAATATAGACTGCGCCCCTGCGGGTACAATCTGACCAAGCAAACAAACACATGTAAAAACCAGTATTCTGATATTCATCCCTTGGGATTGTTTCGGTTTTGAAAATTCTGCCAGCAAAGGTACGTTTTTTTTCGTAAACCCGCACCTATTTCAGGAAAAAGTCTTATTCATTATCTTATTTCTTTTATGGTTTTAACTCTGGCCATCCGTCTGCCGTCCACAAGATGGGACGCTGGATGAGCATGGCAGCACCGTTCTGCGTGGCGCTGTAGCCGTGGCAGATGAAGATGTCCTCGCCGTCGAAGTTATAGGCAGCGCAGTGTCCGGCAGCCTCCCACTCCGTCTTGTCGCCTTCCAGGAAGAGCGTGCCTCCACCGTTGACCATATCCTTTCCTGTGCGGTCGAGATAGGGCCCGTCAACCGTCTTGCTGCGACCCACAGTCACGCGGTAGTTGCTCTTGGCACCACGACAGCAGTAGTCCCACGACACGAAGAGGTAGTAGTAGCCGCCGTGCTTGAAGATGAACGGTGCCTCAATGGCGTTAGTGCCGGCATACTTCGACGTGGGATTCGGCTCCGTGGGTTTGTAGCTCGGGTCATAGCGACGGGCGATGGTGCGTGGCTCTTTACCCTTGGCCATGTGCATCGTTGAGTCGAGTCGAGCCAGTTGGATGCCGTTCCAGAACGAGCCCCAGACAAGCCACGGCTGGTCGTTGTCGTCGATGACGAAGTTCGGGTCGATGGCGTTCCAGTTGTCGCGCTTCTCGCGAGAGGTCACGATGCTGTGGCAATCAGAGGGACAGATTTGATTGAAATTCCACGAATTCAATCAAGTATCTGTCCCCCTGATTGGATGTCCCCCTGATTACCTATAATTCACTTGATGACTTTTTTACGACCTCCAATGATGTAGATGCCCTTCGGCAGGTTTTGACGAGAAGTAGTTTTGTTACTAAACCTTCTCCCTTGTAGATCGTATACATTGGTTTCTGTAGAGATCTTCTCCGTAACATCTTGTATTGCATCAATCAGGGCGTCGAACTCCTCAATCTTAAAGAAATTTTGCCAATGCGGTGCACTGCTGTATTTTTTCAACGCCCCGGTGGGCACATAGAGCGTAGCATTGCTGTAGACCACATCGTCGAAATCCTGCGTCACTTCTGCAGGTTCGGGATTGTAAACGTAGATTTTCTGCAGGGCATTGCAGGATTTAAAGAGGGCATCAGCATCAATCCACGTCAGTGTTGCAGGAAGCAACAGCTCTTCCAGGGCCGTACAGCCACGGAATGTAAAGCTTTCTAATCGACTGATCTGGCTTTTCTCCAGCGAAACGCGTTTCAGTTGATGACACTCAACGAAGGTACCACGCTCCAAATCGATTAGAGAGACAGGTGCATCAAATTTTTCGATAAGCGTATAACCCAACCCACTCATATACTCTATCGTTGAAGGCAAAACGATTTCTTTCAAGTTGAAACAATAATCAAACGAATTGTAGACAAACGCCACACCTTCAGGGATAGTGACTTTTTGCAACGTCGGACACCAGGTAAAGGCGTCATTTATTTGTCTAATTCCATCTGGTATTGTGTAATCCGTTACCCCGTTGGCTATAGGATATGCAATTAGCATATTACCTTTCCGTTTTTCAATCAATGCATTATCCACAACCTTATAATTGGGGTTGTCACCGTCCATTGTAATAGACTTTAGTTGTCGGCACTGACCAAATGCCCCATTGGCAATATATTGAACGGACGCTGGGATATT
Organism: Prevotella sp.; assembly: GCA_017467535.1. Taxonomy (GTDB): domain Bacteria; phylum Bacteroidota; class Bacteroidia; order Bacteroidales; family Bacteroidaceae; genus Prevotella. Next base: position 54,520 of record JAFUST010000083.1, read on the forward strand.
AATAGATTCCAACCTGGACTGGTTGAACGCCCAAGTGTCGATGGTTTCAATGCTGTTTGGTAATTGGACTTGTCGGATGTTGCTGTTCAAGAAACCCTGAAAACCGATGTCCGTTACGCGACAGGACTCTCCATTGATTTCTACCGATGAAGGTAGAACAATATCGCCTCCAATAGAGGTGTCGCGCATCATGACTTTTGCTGTCCCATTGCCCGTAGCAACAAATTTCAGTCTATCATCCAGAGTCTGCAGTCCCGTCAAGTCAATGTTCTTTAATTGAAAATCATTGCTATTCAACAAGTCGACTTCAGATTCATCTATATAATCATACTTACCACTTAGGAAAGCTACGATTCTTGCGTTCTTAAGATTACATTCTGCCAATGGCGTTATAGTATATGTCTTCTGATATTCATTTCCTTTCCACTTTACATAGTCGCCCCAAGCTCCCGTAACTATTTGTCTCAGAATGCCATCAAACTTGAAGTGATAGTCATATTTATATACATCACTTATATCTTCCGAGACACTCTCTATAGCCTGCCGCATCTCAACGGAATCTTCAACTATCCAAATTGTCAAATAGGCATCCCCTATTAGTTTTAGGTATTCATCATTTCGCTGTCCATCAACACGAATCTCCAATTCTTTCTGTTCGTTCACTTGAGCAGAGATATTCACTGTAGCAAAAGCGGGGCGGGCGACTACTAAGGACAGTTCTTCCTCAAAAGACATTTTGTTGCTGTGCATTCTGATATCTGCAGAACCCGGGTGAGCATCTCTGTCATACTGCAGGCCCGTTATCCATTCGTATGCCCCCATTAACGTAGCTTCATTAGTATGTGGGCTAGTGACTAACAGCAGGTCGTTCCTATCTTTCATCACGTTTCTTACAGAAGCAACTATTTCTGGTTGGTTCAGAGCTTGATCATTAACGCCCATCTCTATCATGGTTTTTTGTCTGCCAATATTCTGCGACCACACCTTATATTCTATATTTAAGGTGTCGCCCGCAGGATTTGATGGAGTATTACCATTCACCGTACTGACATATACTTTAACGATATGTCTTCCGACAGGAAGATTTGCTGGCAAATGATAATAAATCGTTTGTTCATTTTCTTTCATTTTTGCCGAGCATTCCAAACTGCCGATGACCTCACCGTCATCTATCTTCCATTCTATCGTGCATTGCGGACTGTCTTTTCTGCCAACATTCAGAACCTTAAAAGACAGAGCATCATCGACTGCAGTGCCCTGCTTTATGTACTTACTGACATTGTTTGGCATAGGTTGATCCTTGCTGTAACTGATTACAGTACGGAGAGGACATAATTCAACATCGTAGTCATGGATATTGTCTCCTTCCAACAGGCATTGGAAGGCCAGCAGACCGCCCCAATTCAAATCTGTGACATCTTCCCACGTTATGGATTCTTTGATTTTTACCAAACATGCACCTTTCTTACAGAATTCATCACCATTACGACAGGACGCAATAACATATCCATTTCCTTTCTCAGTATCATCGTACTGTATACCCATATAAAGCCTGCTTCCATTCAAAATAATTGGTGTATTCAGTTTTACGACGTTCCATCCTCTTTGGACTGATGGTACATCCATTTCCAGTACATCATGTTCGTCCAGCGAAGTGCCTATCCATACTTTGAAATTACTTATAGGACTTTCATCGGAATAACGATCAGAGAGGGCAAAACGGATATGAGTAAGCTTGTTTCCTTTAACCTGCTTCATCTTTTCTTCTGAATAAGCAGTCGCAAATAGGGCTGTGCCAGTTATAGCAACACCATTATCGTTAAAAATCCAATTTCCTGGTTCAACAGCACTGTTATAGTCATCCGTCGTGTAGTGCCCAAAGATCATCTGATGGTCGTTCAGATTGACAAAAGGATCTTCCATGACCCCATCGCCAATCGTTATCGTCTCTTCATAAAGTATTTCCCTTGTGTCTCCGCGTTCAATCCTTACAGCAAGGTTTCCCTTTATAGGACTGTAGCGGAATACGACATCGGTACTCTCTCCTGCTCTGACAAAGGCTCCGGTGGCTGATACGAGCCTGTTGTTTACGTACATAGTCAGTACTCCGTTATACTCATCTGTACTATTGTTGGTAACATTGGCCAAAACATCCTGCATGACATAGGGAATCTTACCGGCTGTGAACGTCAGAGAATTGACTTTGATGTTTACGAATGGATGCGTTCTATATGTTACAGAGCCATTGTTTGATGTTATTTCGACATATTCTCTGGCCGTGCCATCACAAAGGAGCCAGTCTTCTGCGCCCTGAGGACGGTATACTGGCTTTAATGTATAAGTGCCATTTGCAACGTCTTTCATATCATTGACGTTGATATGTGTCAGATACCAACCGTTTGACTCTATATCTGTTGACTGACTTTTCAGAATGGAACTTGTTCCAGAATCGCTGAATAGTGCTACGCCTACATCACCCTTGAACGACTCGGTGTTGATATTCAAGAGATTCCAAAGAAAGTCGTTTTCTTCTGTGACACTCAGCCCCATTTGTATCAAGACTTTTTTGCCTTGAGATGTTTGTCCGACAGGCTTTTGTATGCCAATGATGGCAGATTGACTGATGGAATATCCATCTGCTGTAGAACTACCACCAGTTCCACTACCATAAGGATTCAGAATAGACAGGCTGAAGAAACCATTACATGAGCCATCCCAGCCCCAATTGATATGATAAAGACCGTCACGATAACCATCACACACAAAAGCATGTCCTGCATCTGTAGAATTACCACAATAAATGACAGGTCGCCTTGCGGCTAATTCTTCATAAATCATCGTTTCCCACTCGTCGACACCGTAATTTGAACGTAAGACGTAACGGATGCCTGAATCGTATCCAAAATATTGGGGCAGTGCAATGGCCGGACTATAATCGGAAGCCGCGGAGCCAGAAATATCATAATTCATCTGTACTGATGCACCACAATACAACATCAATTTGGCTACTTCGGCATTATTCATGTTCTCCCAATCAAATGTAGTAACAGGAAGTTCATCGACAAAACTGTATTCCGGAATAACTTTTGTGGTAACAACAGGCCATTGGTGATAATTGATAACCTGAGCCATAGCTGTTGCAACACAGCCTGTAACGCATTTTTGTGGACACATGCTGTTATAAGGATGTCCCTGTCCCCAAGTTGTTTTCACTAACGGGGCAATATCGGCATGTTGAGCGCTTCTGGGAGTCGTCTGTATCTGCAGGTCGCCCAAAGAACGTATGACCTGCTCGTAGTAGCCAAGCCACGACTTTATATTGTCGGGCATATTACTGGTGTCGAAGGTCCCAGTGTCTGAATATCCTAAGATTTCCTCCGTACGATCATCAGCCGACACGATAACAAAGCCGCCATCTTCCTCTACGTTGAAAACATAGTAAGCATGGCTTTGCGATATTTGGGCAACTCTGCGAATACTGCGCGCCTTGGACTTTTGCATCAGTTGCTTTCCTTGCAAGAATCGTTGTGCCTTCTCCAGTGCTTGCTGTTCTGTTACTTCCCGGCCGTTTGCCATTAAACAGATTATAATTCCTGTCAGTAGTAAGGTCAGTCTCTTCATGATTATCTCTGTATTTATTGTTTAATAGTCACACCTAATTTATGCCTATAGCCCCCAGATTCAGTGGTTAGTAATATTTATACGTAAAGACGTGGGTGCTCTACTTCGCTTGTCCCACGTGAGGGCTCTTGCATTGCCTTGTGCAAGGATAAGCAACTCAAGATAGCCCACGCCGAGATATGTTGAAACTGTTCGTAAAAGAACAGGGTACAATACACCCTATGTGGACGTTCCGGTTGCGCATCTTCTTGCACTTTGAATTTGCGAGATTCTCACATAGAAGATAATGTTCGTAAACGTCCTTTCCCATCAGCCTGCCCTACAAACGGCATGGTCGGCCTCTGGATTCCATCAATATATTGACTCACCCAGCCGCACGCGGTTGGCTTAGTCAGGGGCAAAGATACGAAAATAAATTGGAATAATAACACTCCAGAGCAAAAAAACTGCAAAAAAGTTGGAAGATAACAGAAAAATACCTATCTGCAGCATCAGAACAATTAGGGAGATGACATGCATAATCATTCTCCTTTCTATGAGCAAAACGTAATTTTGCTATGGGCAAATCGTAATTTTGCTTAGAGCAAATTGGTAGCAAACGACAACAGTGAGGTTAAGTCAAAAAAATGGGGGCTTGGCCTTACTTTTTTACTTTTTTGCTTTTCTACCTTTAAATTATTTAGTACCTTTGCAGCCCAAAATAGTATAAACGGAAAAGAAAAGACTTATGAAAGTAGCAATTGTGGGCGCGAGCGGCGCCGTTGGTCAGGAGTTCCTGAGACTGCTCGACGAGAGAAATTTCCCGATGGACGAACTGGTGTTGTTTGGCAGCGAGCGTTCTGCCGGCACCAAATACACGTTTCGTGGCAAGGAACTCACTGTGAAACTTCTTCAGCATAACGATGACTTCAAGGATGTCGACATCGCCTTCACCTCTGCCGGTGCCGGCACCTCGAAGGAGTTTGCCGAGACCATCACTAAGTATGGCTGCGTGATGATCGACAATAGTTCGGCCTTCCGCATGGACGACGATGTGCCCCTGGTGGTGCCTGAGTGCAATGCCGAGGATGCCCTGAAGCGTCCCCGTGGCATCATTGCCAACCCCAACTGCACGACCATCATGATGGTTGTCGTGCTGCAGCCCCTGGAGCGCCTCTCCCACATCAAGCGCATCCATGTGTCGAGTTACCAGAGCGCCAGTGGTGCCGGTGCCGCTGCTATGGCTGAACTGCAGCAGCAGTACAAGGAGATCGTCGAGACCGGCGAGGTGAAGACCATCAAGAAGTTCCCCCATCAGTTGGCCTACAACGTGATTCCCCAGATCGATGTCTTCCAGCCCAACGGCTACACCAAGGAGGAGATGAAGATGTACAACGAGACGCAGAAGATCATGCACACTGATGCGAAGTGCTCGGCCATGTGCGTCCGCGTGTCGTCGCTCCGCAGTCATTCCGAGAGCGTGTGGATTGAGACCGAGCGCCCCATTGGCGTTGAGGAGGCCCAGCAGGCCATCGCCGCCGCTCCCGGCTGCACGCTGGTGGACGATCCCGCTACGCTGACCTATCCCATGCCCCTCGATACCGCCGGCAAGGACGATGTCTACGTGGGCCGTGTTCGCAAGGACCTCAGCGACGACTGCGGCCTCACCTTCTGGCTCTCTGGCGACCAGATCCGCAAGGGCGCAGCCCTCAATGCCGTACAGATCGGCGAATACCTGATCAAAGTTGGCAACGTGAAATAAGCGAACCGGGAGTTTGCTCCGTGCAAACTCCCCGTTTTGCTTGATTAAAAATCCTAAATCACTACCTTATGAGAATGATTGCTATCATGGCGACGGCCTTTGTCGCCTGTATGTCGGTTGCAGAGACCTATGCCGCCACTGCCGACACCCTGACCGTGCGCATCAAGGGGATGCGCTGCGGAGAGTGTTCCCACAAAGTGAAGAACATCGTGAAGAAAGGTCCTGGCATCGAGGGCATCCTCTTCAATCTGGAGCGGCGTACGGCCACCATTGCCTACGATCCGTCGCTGACCAGTGCCGACAGCATCAAAGCCCATCTGGATGCCACGGGCCGCTACAAGACTTCGTCCTACAGTCCCAACGACACCATCCTGCGCGGCTTTGGCCTGCGCATCGACGACATGCACTGTCAGAACTGCTACAACCGCATCAGTCAGCGGCTGCAGCCGATGGCGGGCATCGACAGCATGGCACCCCACCTGGACAAGCACTATATCTTTGTGCGCTACGATGCCAACCGCACCTCGAAGGCCGACATCCGCCGCGTGCTGGGCGGACTCGGCTTCACGCCCGTCAACTACTATAGCGGCCCGAAGGTGGCCTTTGCCTACTACCATATCCCCGCCGAGGCTGTCAGCCAGGCCACCATCGACGAGGTGCTGACGCTCGATGGCGTGGAGGATGCGAACGTCAACGCCCGCCAGAAGTCGCTCGCCGTGACCTACTTCACCGACGAGACCACGGCTGAGCGTCTGACGGCTGACATCAAGCGCCTGGGCATCGAGGCCGTGGAGCCGCCCGCCCACGAGTGCAAGGAACAGCAGTAGAACACATATCTTATCACTTATAACCAAATCATTATGAAATTATCTACATCCCTCAGGATGCTGCCCTTTGTCGTGGGCGGCATCATGCTGGCTGGCGCACAGGTCTGCCAAGCCAAACTGGTCAAGCCCAGCGGTGGCTCCGTCAGTGGCAATCTGGTCATTAGTAAGGTCTTCTATGCCGGCAGCAAGACGCTGGCCGACAGCCCCAAGAACTACACCCTGAACCAGTACATCGAACTCTACAACAACTCGGCCGACACGCTCGACCTGAAGGGCGTCTACCTGGCGCTGGCCAATACCGACGGCGGCACTGCTGCCTGGACGGCCCAGGATATGGCTGAGGCCCACAAGGACTCGGCCGTGGTGAAGCAGATCTTCCAACTCTCGCCCGATGCCACTTTCCGTCTGGATCCTGGCAAGAGCGTGGTCATCGCCAACTGTGCCGTCAACCACAGCGATGCTGCCACGGGCGGTGTCGACCTGTCGGCAGCCGACTTCGAGGCAAAGAGCGAGAACAAGACCTACAAGGACTCGCACAATGCCGCAGTGGCAGAACTGAAGTTGGTCAGCACCTTCGGCACCACCGACTTTATCAACCTGCTCAATGCCGGCCCTGCCAGCGTCATGCTCCTTGCCGCCGACACCAATCTGGAAAAATGCCCCAAGACCTTTGCCAACGGCAAGACCAAGGGCAGCGAGTACACCATCGTGCCTCTCTATAAGAGCATAGACTGCGTAGACATCGTTAAGCAGAAGACACCCTCGGCCGACGACAAGCGCTTTGCCCAGAGTTATGATGCCGGCTATGCCTGCACAGCCTCTGCGGACAACTTCAATGGTCAGGCCGTGGTGCGCAAGACGGCCTTCGTCACCAGCGACGGGCGCACCGTGCTCTTCGACACCAACAACTCCAGTACCGACTTCGAGTCGACCGGCGACCTCGCCCTCCGCACCTACGGCGAGACACCCGTCGGCCTGAGTGATTCGACGATTGTCATCCCCGAGAGCGGCTATCTGGCCATCAATCCCGCCAAGCCTTTCTGCGGTCCGAAGAATCTCACGTTCACCTATCTCAACGTGTCCAACAGCAACACCACGACTGACATGACCTACTACAACTATCCCGGCGATTCGCTGCTGCTGATCAAGGGCCCGTGGATTGCCGTCGGTCAGCCCGGCACCTATGTGATCAAGTTGTCGGAGTCGCAGGGCGTGATGAAGAGCCGTTCGTCGGGCATGACCTGGAGCGACGAGGACACGAAGACCCTCTCGCAGACCAATCGCATGATCTACAAGTTCTGCAACGAGAAAGGAAACGTGGGTTTCAAGCGCGTGGAGGCCGTTGACGGCAAGTATAACACCGCCACCTTCAGCGATGGCGACCGTCTCTATTATGCCATCACCGAGAGCATCGCCGACAAGATTGCCGCCGCCAACGGGGCGACAGACCACACTGACCTGGCCTTCGTGAAGTGGCACGGTGCCACGCCTGACACTACTACGGGCATCAGCAACGTGACCGCCGTCGACGCGCCTGCTGCCAATGTTGTCTATTCGCTGCAGGGCACACGCCTGAGCGAGCCCCGCAAGGGCATCAACATCGTGAATGGCCGGAAGGTCGTGGTGCGATAGTTTGCTCCGTCCAAACCAGGAGTTTGCTCCGTCCAAACTGGGAGTTTGCTCCGTCCAAACCCATAGTTTCCTCCGTGGAAACTATGGGCTTGGTGTTTTTAGGGAAAAAACTTCCCGAATCCTTTGGCTATTCCACAAATATTTCATAAATTTGCAGTCAGAATGCTAACCTTGAATTTTGTAGGGAATGAAGTATGTCGTTCTGCCTGCTGATAGCGTAAGACGCCTGTCGTTTTATCTGGCTATGGAGGAGTATGTCGCCCGTCATGTAGACGAGGACGACCTCTTCTTTATGTGGCAGGTACGCCCCACGGTCATCTTCGGTCGCAACCAGGTGATGGAGAACGAGGTGAACGTAGACTACTGTCGCGAGCACGCCATCGAGATGTACCGCCGGAAGAGCGGCGGCGGCTGCGTCTATGCCGACGAGGACAACGTGATGATGTCCTATGTCTCGAAGGACGAGAACGTGGGCCTCACGTTCAACCGCTTCATCGGCATGCTCCTGCTGGTGCTCCGCCGGATGGGCATTGAGGCTACCGGCACCACTCACAACGACGTGATGATAGGCGACCGCAAGGTGAGCGGCACGGCTTTCTACCATCTGCCCGGCCGCAGCATCGTGCATGCCACAATGCTTTACGACACCAATATGGAGCACATGCTCCGGGCCATCACCCCGAGCGAAGAGAAACTGCAGTCGAAGGGCATACAGAGCGTCCGTCAGCGCATCACGCTGCTGAAGGATCACACCACGCTGTCGCTGGAGGACTTCAAGCATCTGGTACGCACCACCCTCTGCGAGGGCGAACTCGTGCTGACGCCCCAGCAGGTGGACGGCATCGAGCAACTGGAACAGGACTACCTGCGCCGGGAATTCATCGAACACATTAAATCTTAAACAATAACTATGGGAATCAAACAAGAACTGAAAGAACAGGAGAAACGCACGTGCCTCTACGACCGTCATCTGTCGCTGCGTGCCTTCATGTCGCCGTTTGCGGGCTTCCTGATGCCTATCCAGTATTCCAACATCACGGATGAGCATGTGGCGGTGCGCGAGCATGTGGGACTCTTCGACGTGAGCCACATGGGCGAGGTGACCGTCAAGGGCCCCGATGCCGAGCGCTACGTGCAGCATATCTTCACCAACGATGTGGCCGGTGCGCCCGTGGGTAAGATATATTATGGTATGATGTGCTACGAGCATGGTGGCACCGTGGACGACCTGCTGGTCTACAAGATGGGCCCGCAGGACTTTTTCCTCGTCATCAATGCTGCCAACATAGACAAGGACTGGGCCTGGATGCAGGAGCAGGCCAAGGGCTTCGACATCGACTTGCAGAACCGCTCCGACGACTACGGCCAGATAGCCCTGCAGGGCCCGGAGGCCGAGCATGTGATGGAGACGGTGCTGGGGCTGCCCTGCCGGGAACTGGCGTTCTACACGGTGAAGACGATAGGCGACATCATCGTCTCTCGCACTGGCTATACCGGCGAGGACGGCTTCGAGGTTTATGCCTCGCCGGCCTATATTCAGGAATGCTGGGACCGGCTGATCAAGGCCGGCGTCACCCCCTGCGGACTGGGCTGTCGCGACACGCTGCGCTTCGAGGTGGGGCTTCCGCTCTATGGCGATGAACTCTCGGAGGAGATCACGCCCATCATGGCCGGTCTGGGTATGTTTGTCAAACTCGACAAGGCGGGCGGCTTCATCGGTCGCGACGCCTTGGCCCGGCAAAAGGCCGAGGGCGTGACGCGCAAACTGGTGGGCATCGAACTGCAGGACAAGGCCATCCCCCGTCACGGCTATACTGTTCTGAACAAGGAGGGACAGCCCATCGGCGAGGTGACCACGGGCTACCACTGCCTGTCGGTGGACAAGAGCGTCTGCATGGCCCTCATCGACAGCCGCTATGCCGCGCTGGGCACGGAGGTGGAGGTGCAAATCCGCAAGAAGACCTTCCCCGGCGTGGTGGTCAAGAAGCAGTTCTACAACAAGAGTTATAAGAAATAAACAATAAGACTATGGCAAAAGTAATTGAAGGACTCTACTATAGTGAGTCGCACGAGTATGTGAGAGTAGAAGGTAACACAGGTTACATCGGTATCAGTGACTACGCACAGAACGCCCTTGGCAACGTGGTCTATGTGGATATGCCCGAGGTGGACGACGAGGTGACCGCAGGCGAGGAGTTTGGCGCCGTGGAGAGCGTCAAGGCTGCCAGCGACCTGATAGCCCCCGTCAGCGGCACGGTGGTCGAGGTCAACGAGGCCCTCGACGACCAGCCCGAACTGGTCAACCAGGATCCCTACGAGAACTGGATCATCAAGGTGGAACTCTCCGACAAGGCCGAACTGGACAACCTGATGGATGCTCAGGCCTACGAGGCATTCTGCGCCAAATAATCTCAATCTTCAATTTTCAATTTTCAATGTTCAATGAACTATAAGTATTTTCCGCATACAGAAGAAGATCTGAGGGCGATGCTCGACAAGGTGGGGGCGAAGAGTCTCGATGACCTCTATGCCGAGGTGCCCGAGGCCATCCGCTTCCGTGGCGACTACCAGTTGCCGGAGGAGATGAGCGAACTGGAGGTGCGCCAACTCTTCGACCAACTGGGTTCGCAGAACCGGGTGCTCACCTGCTTTGCCGGGGCCGGCGTCTACGACCACTACACGCCCTCGGTCATCCCCAGCCTGCTGCAGCGCTCGGAGTTCCTCACCAGTTACACCCCCTATCAGGCCGAGATCTCGCAGGGCACGCTCCACTATATCTTCGAGTATCAGTCGATGATGGCCGAACTGACGGGCATGGACATCTCCAACGCCTCGATGTACGATGGCTCTACGGCCACCGCCGAGGCCGTGATGATGGCGGTGGCTGCCGGCAAGAAGCAACGCCGCGTGCTGGTCAGCGAGACCCTCGACCCCAAGACGCTGGCCGTTGTCAAGACCTATGCCCACTTCCACGGTATCGACCTGCAGATGATTCCGGCCAAGGACGGCGTGACCGACCTCTCAACGCTCAAGTCTCAATTGTCTGCGAGCAACGATGTGGCTGCGGTGCTTGTCCAGCAACCCAACTTCTACGGTATCGTGGAGGACTACACTGGCTTCGCCGAGGCCATCCACGACCGCAAGGCCCTGTTCATCATGAACAGCGTCATTGCCGACCTGGCCGTGCTGAAGACGCCGGGCGAGTGGGGGGCCGACATCGCCGTGGGCGATGGTCAGTCGCTGGGCATACCCATGCAGTGGGGTGGCCCCTACGTGGGCTATATGTGCTGTACGGAGAAACTCATCCGCAAGATGCCCGGCCGCATCGTCGGTCGGACGCAGGACAACCGCGGCCAGCGCGCCTTCGTGCTGACCCTTCAGGCCCGCGAACAGCACATCCGCCGCCAGAAGGCCACCTCGAACATCTGCTCCAACCAGAGCCTCATGGCCCTCTTCGTTACGATGTATTGCTCGCTGATGGGCCGTCAAGGCCTGAAGGAGGCGGCCGAACTCTCCTATGCCGGTGCCCACTATCTCTGTGAGCAACTGCTGGCCACGGGCCGTTTTGCGCTGGTCTACGAGCAGCCCTTCTTCAATGAGTTTGTCGTCCGCTACGACGGCGATGTCGATGCCCTGCAGCGTCGGTTCACCGACCACGGCATTTTCGGCGGCATCAAGGTGGCCCCCGATCAGGTGATGTTTGCCGTCACCGAGAAGCGCACCAAAGAGGAGATAGATAACCTGATCAGTGTAATATAGCAGCGGACTACAGGACTGTAGGACTGCTTTAGTAAAAGTCCTGTAGTTCTGTTGTCCGTTGCAAATAAGGAAAAGCAATGAACAATCGACTATACGGAAATCTGATATTCGAACTGTCGCAGCCGGGCCGCCGCGGCTACTCGCTGCCCAAAAATCGCTTTGGCGACTACCAGGTGCCGCAGCACCTGCGCCGACAGGAGGATGCCGCCCTGCCTGAATGCGACGAGATGACGGTGGTGCGCCACTATACCAATCTGTCGGCCAACAACTTCGGCGTGGACAACGGCTTCTATCCGCTCGGCTCCTGCACGATGAAGTACAACCCGAAGATCAACGAGGAGGTGGCTGCCCTGCCGCAGTTCCAGAACCTGCATCCCCTGCAGCCTGCTGAGACGGTGAAGGGGGCCGAGGCCGTCTGCACCCTGCTCTGCCGTGCGCTCTGCTCGCTGACGGGCCTTCACGCCTTCACGCTGAAGCCCTATGCTGGTGCCCACGGCGAACTGACGGGCCTGATGGTCATCAAGCGCTACCACGAGAGCCGGGGTGACCTGCAGCGCACCAAAATCATCGTGCCTGACTCGGCCCACGGCACCAACCCCGCCTCTGCCGCCGTCTGCGGCCTCGACATCATTGAGGTGAAGTCGCTCAGCGACGGCACCGTAGATGTGGAAAACCTCAAGGAAGTCCTTTCAGTAAGCGGCGATTCTATCGCCGCCATGATGATGACCAACCCCAACACCCTTGGTCTCTTCGAGCGCCAGATTCCCCAGATAGAGCGGCTCATCCACGAGGCTGGCGGCCTGATGTACTACGACGGGGCTAACCTCAATCCCCTGCTGGGTGCCTGCCGTCCTGGCGACATGGGCTTCGACGTGATGCACATCAATCTGCACAAGACCTTCTCCACGCCCCACGGCGGAGGTGGCCCCGGTGCCGGCCCTGTCGGCGTGCGCAAGGGCTTGGAGGAGTTCTTCCCCGAGGTGTCGCCCTATCATGGCAACTTCGCCGTCGCCATGCGGGCCTACGCCTACATCCTCTCCCTCGGTCGCGAGCATATCAAGGAGGTAGGCCCGTTGGCCACGCTCAATGCCAACTACATCAAGGAGTGTCTGAAGGATGTCTATGAGTTGCCCATCGACGGCCTGTGCAAGCACGAGTTCGTCTTCGATGGCTTGAAAGATAAGTCTACTGGCGTCACCACGATGGACGTGGCCAAGCGTCTGCTGGACTACGGCTATCATGCGCCCACCATCTACTTCCCCCTGCTCTTCCACGAGAGCCTCATGATAGAGCCCACGGAGAATGAGTCGCGCGAGACCATCGACGGCTTTATCGCCGTGATGCGCCAGATAGCCGAGGAGGCCAAGGCCGACCCGGAACTGGTGAAGGGCGCCCCCCACCAGACACCCATCGGTCGTGTGGATGACGTTCTGGCAGCCAAGCATCCGGTAGTGACCTATCGTCAACTAACTCTTAGCCCCCTAAGTTAGGGGGATGGGGGTCTGAACAAGCAAAAGACTCTTCGTATGATTGATTTAATGGACAATGTGGGTCGTTCAGACCCCCAACCTAACTTAGGGGGCGCAAGTGACCTCCTCATCATCGGTGCGGGCCCTGGTGGCTACCGCACTGCTGAATATGCCGCCAAGCAGGGTCTGAAGGTGACCATCTTTGAGTCCGACGAGGTGGGTGGCACCTGCCTCAATGTAGGCTGCATCCCCACGAAGACCTACGTCCACGCCGCCTCGTTTGCCGAGGCCCGTGAGCGGATGCCCCAGGTGGTGGCCCAACTCCGTGCAGGCGTCGAGGGCATCCTCTCTCACCCCAACATCACCCTCATCCGCGAAAAGGCCTCCTTCGTCGATGCCCGCACGGTTACTTGTCCCGTATGTGGCGATATCATCGCCACCAAGGCCATCATCATCGCCACCGGCTCAGAGACCAAGTGGCTCCCCCTGCCCGACATCGGCAGCGACCCTCGCGTGGTCGACTCCACCGGCCTGCTCCGCCTCGACACGCTGCCCCGCCGCCTCGCCATCATCGGTGCTGGCGTCATCGGCATGGAGTTTGCCAGCGTCTTCCAGCGTTTCGGCTCCGAGGTCACCGTCATCGAGTATCTCAAGGAGTGCTTGCCCGCCCTCGACAGCGACATAGCCAAGCGGCTGCGCAAGACGCTGGAGAAGCAAGGCATCACCTTTAAGATGAAGACCGCCGTACAGTCGCTGGCCGACATCGATGCCGACGTCATCCTGATGGCCACGGGCCGCCATCCTCGCACCGAGGGCCTGAACCTGCAGGCCGCTGGCATCACGCTCGCCCCCAACGGCAGCATCCCCGTGGACGAACACTTCCGTTGTGTATGTGGCAATACTATTGCCACAAACGATGTTTACGCCATCGGCGACGTGAATGGCCGCCAGATGCTGGCCCACGCCGCCGAGATGCAGGGCATCCACGTAGTTAATCAGATACTGGGAAAACCAGACAACATCCGCTTTGACATCATGCCCGCTGCCATCTTCACTGAACCCGAAGCAGCCAGCGTCGGCCCCTCCGAAGACCAACTTAAGGCCGAGGGCACGCCCTACGAGTGTCGCAAGGCCTTCTGGCGAGCCAACGGCAAGGCCCTGGCCATGAATGAGACCGAAGGCCTGCTGAAACTGTTCAGCGCCCCCGATGCAGGCCTCATTCTGGGCTGTCACGCCTTCGGTGCCCACGCGGTCGACATCATTCAGGAGGTCAGCGTGCTGATGTGCATGGGGGCCACCGTCGAGCAACTGCGCTCCATGGTCCACATCCACCCCACGCTCTCCGAGATACTGCTGTCGGCTGCCGAGGCGTAGAGCCCCTCGGTGCTTTTCATCCCGCAACTGTTCAGAGGCAGGAAAGGCGTACAGGGTACGAGATACAAAAAAAGAGCGTGTCCCGCGGGGCACGCTCTTCTTTCAGTTGTTGTTTAGTTCATGCAACTCGCCACTCCCAGTGCGGTTGCCAGTGCTGTCAGGATAGAGATGGTCACCTGCAGCAGCACCTTCCACGTCTCCTTTTTCATAGTGCATAGTGTTTTTAGGGGTTAATAGATGTTGGTTAGTCTCCGTTGCCCGTGGGTTCGGTCTTGGGCGACTTCTGTGTGGTGTCCACAGCGTTCTTGGCCGTTTCGGTGGCAGTGCCTTCCAGGGCCAGTTGCTTCCTCGTGAACTCGCCGGTGGCACGAGCACGCAGGCGGTAGGCCAGGATGTCGGTGCGGGCGTTGAAGTCGCCAGGCATAGCCACGCCCTTGCTCTTGATGCCGATGGAGAAGATGGCCAGGTTGTCGATCTTCACCTGCTGGCCCTCCAGCGTCAGTTCCCTCACGCAGGTGACCATGTCGGTCAGGAATCCCTTGATGGTTCCCTTCGAGAACGGGGTGTTGTGCTTTGCCATGTGGGCGGCCAGACCGTCCAGGTCCATGGGCTTGTCGCATACCGGCTGGGCGTACCACTTGCCAAAAGCGGTCGACTCAGCATTGTTGTTTCTCACTAATTTGTACTTCATAGTGTTTAGTTTTTGTGTTGGTTGTACATGTTGTTAAAGATCTCTTGTGCGTCTCATGATTCTAACCGGTTTTCATCTGTTTGACGACGGCAATGATGCGATTAAGCGAGAGCAATGAGAACGCGTTCTCTTTTGCCGAGCGTAAGCATCTTCGCTGTTTTCGACGGCAAAGGTACGGCGACTTTTCCAATCCCGCAATACTTTCGTGCCCTTCTGACCAGACTTTTTTCAGAAACCCCGATAAACAGGGCGTTTCCAGAGGGGGAAGACAACTATTCCCGATTCCATCAATTCATGTTTAAAAGGCGAATATGAAGGAAAAAAGCATTTTTCTGATTTTTTTTTGCCTAAAGAGATGGCGTTTTAAATAAAAATATGTACTTTTGCAATCGGAATCGGGAGAAATCCGGTTTCAATGATGCATTAGCTTTTATTTCGCACTTGACTGAAGTAGCCTGAGAAACTCCTTTTTAGAATAGTCCGATTTTAGAAGCAAAGGGAAGCCGAGGAAGACTACCCCTATCACACAGCATTAGCTATGCACGCGCCTCTATGGCGTGGTTGCATTCTTATAAATGTGTGAAGGGGTTCTAAAGTTTCTCAGGCTCGCCCCTTAGGTCAAGTGCATAGGGATGGCCACGCCATTCTTTGTGTCTATACCTTTGCATCCTCTTTCAACAAACTGCGATAGTATCTTTTAATTATTAATGTATCACATTTTAAAAATTACAGTTATGAAGAAAAAGGGTTTTCTATGGAGTTTGCTGGCCATTGTGATGGGAGCGGCTATGAGTGTGGGGCTATCGTCGTGCGGTGACGATGACCCTGATCCTGAACTGACCGTAAGTCCTCTTGACATTACTATCGATGCAAACGGCGGCAGTAAGAGTGTAACCGTTACGGCGAAAGAAACTGACTGGACGGTAGAGGTGACGCGCGGTGACGATTGGCTAACTGCCAACAAGAATGGTAATCAAGCATCGCTCAGAGCGTCTAAAAACGAAGGAACAGAGAAACGTGAAGGTAGCGTGCGTATTACTGCAACAGCAAACGGAAGCCTAACCTTTATGGTAAGTGTAACTCAGGATGGGGCAACTGGTTCAATTCTGATTGACGGCACCTCAAGTTCTGCCAATCGTACTTTTGAGGGCAACTTTGGTGGCAATAGCGGCATTGTTTTCAAGCAGAGCCTACAGATAGTGTCCAATGTGCAATGGAACGCACAGGTCAGTTACGAAACAACTGGCCAAACAAACTGGCTTAGCATTTCGCCTACTACAGGCAAAGGAACCGTGACTATGGACATATACCCGATAAGCGAGAATGAGACCTCTGCCAACCGTGAAGCGACCATCACCCTTTCTGGCGAAGGTATCAATAACACGATTAAGGTAATACAGAAGGGCGGAAAACCTGTCTGCTATGTGGAACCTGCCAATACCGTTGCTCTATACGACCGCATCGCATGGGAGTACAAAACAACTGGCAACGTGAATAAATTCCATTGGATTCTTTTGGAAGAAAGAGAATTCAACCGTCTGACCGACCGTGAACTCACGGCAGAACTAAATACCACAGCGGAATTGAAATTCCAAGACAATTACCTGAGCGTGGCGGGCTACGACAGCCATGATAACCGAATCACTTCAAGCACTACTTATTACATGGTGACTTTAGCATACGATGCCGATGACAAGTCGGGTGAACTGCGAAAGATAAAGATTACGACTCCAGACTTCAAAGGCGTCAACGATGATGCTTGGGTGACGTTCGACAACCTCTATTACATCTCCAATTGGGGCGGCTTCGGATTTGAAACAATCAAGAAAGGGTATTGCGATAAGTATCATCTCATCTATGGCCTTTACACTGAGCAAGTGAACCCCGCCGTGTTTGCATTTGAGATTAACTACTATCTGAAGAACAGGAAGAAGCACTGGCTGGCAGAAAACTGGGGCTGGGAGATTGTGACAAACTACCCCAATAACGATTCCTTCATTTATTACTCAAGCAGTCTGCCGAGTGACCTTCGTCCTTATGCATCCTATATTCCGTGGTGCTTTGGATATGCATGGGGCATCTTCCAGAATGGGACCATCTCGTCGGATATTCTAGGATTCCAAGTTGACCTGACGGATTACAACTATAGCCGAATGAAGGTCAGGAGAAATGCTGAGAGCAAAGTTGAGAATGTCATCATCCGTCAATCTGTGGAGCGCGAAAGGGCAAAGGCATTGATTGGAAAATAAAACAACATCTAAACTCACATGGGCAGGTGTGCAGGCCAATGGCACACCTGCCCAT
Organism: Prevotella sp.; assembly: GCA_017467535.1. Taxonomy (GTDB): domain Bacteria; phylum Bacteroidota; class Bacteroidia; order Bacteroidales; family Bacteroidaceae; genus Prevotella. The sequence continues at coordinate 71,938 of JAFUST010000083.1, forward strand.
TATACTGTATCACGAATGAATATTAAACTGATTTTTACCACCTTACTATTGCTAACCGCCCACGCAATAAACATCTGGGCCATACCTGCCTATCCACGCCCCATCACGGTGAAAACAGACAATGGCAAGGAGGTTCTGATTACCATGCGAGGTGATGAGAACTTGAAATATGCGCTGACAACTGATGGATATACACTCATTAGCGACAATAGTGGCTGGTGGTATGCCGAGGCTGATGAACAAGGGCGTATAGTCAAGTCGGGACACAAGCTTATGGCTATCGAGGATGAGGATGCCGGTCTTAGAAACTTCAAGACAATCTGTCCTAAAGGACTGATACCCATGCGAGACACCATAACCAGCGTACGCAGGACACCTGGCACAAGATACGCGAATGGGCACAAGACTGCCATTGGTGAGCGCAGGGCACTTGTGATACTTATGGAATATCCCGACTTACGGTTTAAAACGTCTTATGAGGATTTCGAGAATCTTTTCAACGCTGTTGACTACCATGAAGATGGTGTGACGGGCAGTGTGAGAGATTTCTACCGCTTTGCGTCACAAGGGCAACTTGACTATGTGTCGGATGTTTATGGCCCATATATGGCTATGAACACTATGAATTACTATGGGGGGAATACTACTATGGGCGGAAACGATGCCCATGCTGTTGACCTCTGCATAGAAGCAATGAAAAGTCTGCCAGACACTATTGATTTCACAAAATACGATAACGACAACGACGGTTTGATAGATAATGTCCATATCATATTTGCTGGATATGGTGAAGAAGCAGGCGGCCCATCAACCGCAATATGGTCGCACGAATACCCGCACCGCATCATTCTGACAAGCGAGATTGGCTATTCGCTGGCGGGCTATTCCTGCTCACCCGAACTTCGCAGCAATAGGGGTTCCAGTATTTCATATATCGGAGTGGTGTGTCACGAATTGGGGCATGCACTTGGTGCCATGGACTACTACGACACAAACTATGGGACTGGAGGTGAGTATGATGGCACAGGCAAGTGGGACATTATGGCCAGTGGCAGTTGGAATGACAACGGACAGACCCCTCCTAACTTCAATCCATACGTGCGTAGTGTTATCTTTGGCTGGAACGATCAACAGATTCTGCAACCCGATGAACAGGTCGTCATGCCAAAAATGGAAGTCGGAAATGCCGAACAGACGAAAGTCTACAGAATGAATACAGGCAGCAGCAATGACTATTTCCTCTTGGAAAACCGACAGCAGCAGTGGTTCGACGCAGCCCTACCGGGAGCCGGGCTTATGGTGTATCATGTTCATCCTAACTTGGAGCGATATAGATCTACAAATACCATCAATGCCACACACCCGCAAATGTTCTATCCAGTTTGCGCTGGCTATTCTGACCCGTCCATAAGAAAATATGGCAACATCAATTCGACCGAATGTCCTTTCCCTGGAATAAGCCATTCCACGACATTTACACCAACCACAAGCCCATCTGCCGTGGCATGGAACGGCAGCGCAGCCACTGTTTCCATCCAAAACATTACCCAATATGCTTCAAGTGGAGAGATCGCTTTTAGCACAGGCGGTGACATCATTGTAGGCCCTGATGATACGAATGAGCCCATGGAGAAGAATATCCTCTACAAAGAAAGTTTTGAGGGCAACATCACGGACAATATTACCATTACAAATACGCAAGGAAATGCTGGGTGGCAAACTTACAAAAAAGGTAATTTCGTGCTTGGCGCAAGTGACATTCCAAAAGCAACCGATGGTGACAGAATCCTGATGCTTTTTGCATCGAAATCAAATATTGTCAGCGAATCGGAGGCTATCGGTCCTTATATTGAAATTGAAGCAGGAAAGAGTTACACTCTCGCACTCGACCTCTATATGGCCTCAGACCCTAATCGAAATATATCTCAGTTTACGCTTTTCATGGAAGATGATTATGGAGAGTATAAGATGTTCAGTCAAAACGAGTTCACCGACAAGTGGCAGTCTGTAGACCTGCCAATGGTGTTTGCAGGAAACAGAGTACGGTACAAACTGCATGGGCGCATCGTCACGGGAGGAATCTTTGTAGACAACTTAAGACTGCTGGCTGAAGAGTTGCCGTCTTCAATTGCAACTACTGATGTTGTTAAAGGTAATGAATGCAGAAATATTTACTCTATCATGGGCGTAAGACTGTCACAGAAGAAAAGGGGTATAAACATTGTCAAAAAATCTGATGGAACCGTAATTAAGTTCATATCAAGATGAGAAGAGTATTAATGTATGTCATCGTCTCGGTGCAATGTTTCTCTGCATTTGCACAAGAATCCGAGAAAAGCAAAATAAGATTCTACAGGCACGAAGTGAATGTCAGTATTGGGGGCATCAATGTCCGTTCTGGTTGGAGTGATGATTATGAAAGAGATGTGATGGATAGGTTTGGATTGGTGTCTGGTATATCAGGTGACTCCTATTCTGGAAGTAGGGTTTGGTATGACTGGGATGAAACTCCACGTCTTTTCAATAATAGCCTTTTCATGGCCGTAAGTTATTACTATCATTTCACTCCTCATATTGCTATATCTTACCCTCGGTAAAGTGGGCATACTCCAGATATTTCTATATGCGTGGGGGATTGGGGATACAGCTCAATAAATATAGCATAGACGCGACCGTTATTGATGAATCTCAGCCCTCGCCTATCTGTGATGAACATTGGCGTTTCGCCTACCAATTGGTACCAATAGGTGTTGAGTTGTCTCTCCCTGATGATTATTTATTCAAATATGGATCTCCTGTTAAGTTTCATGTCGAACTGGGTTATGGAATGGAGGGTATTTTGAATTTTGGTTTTTCTTATAGGTTTAAACGGCAGTCGCATTCTCAACATCCGGGCAAGTAAAGGTCGTGACGTCAACATACAACAGCAATTACAATCACCAACGAATGTAACTGCTGTTGCAATACTAATATTCTATTGAAGTCTGTAATTTGTCAATACTTAGCAACGATGCTAAGAATCTTTCTTCGCTACATACTTTTTACCTTTCTTTATCAGAAGTCCTTTATCGCCTTTCTTGGCCCGCTGGCCGCTGGCATGATAAATGGAGTGCTCGTTTGAATCATCTCTGTTCACGTCGCCAATGACAGTTGGTGAGGGGTCTTTGGCAATATGCTCATAATCGATACTGATTGTGGCCCCTTGGGTATCCGTCATATCATGGAGGGCTAAATAGAAACTTCCCGTCTCTTCTGCATGGCAGCCAGACCAATCCGTTGAAATTGCTCCGGAAACACTGAAAAGTTCATTACCAGATGGTGAGAATAACTGCATGGTGGCTTCACGATCAAGTTTAAACCTTAGACTGTCGCCACTTGCTGCCACCACCTTATACCATTTCATCTTGCCTTCCTCTGGCTTGGCAGTCGTTTCGCGTACCCCAGACTTCAACAATGTAATGTCTGTAATTTCCTGTCGTACTCTTTCATCCACATACTGGCTTGTAGTATCAACAAAGCACCCAGTTGCATCATAGAATCGGATATGGAAGTCATTCTTGGCATATACTACAGGTTGGTTGTTTTCTACACAGAACTGGAAAAGAGATGTACGCAGAGGTAGGCTTTCCACTGGCAACAATGTTATCAGCGAGAACGGGTTTTGCCGTTCTGGCAGTTTCACCTTGGTAGCCAGACTGTCAGCCTGGTCGTTCTGCCAATACCAGTACTCGGCGATGCCATTGCCGCCCAAAGGTGTCTTCACGAAAAATTGCGACTGAGTATTGGTTGTTACGCCTTTTCCGTTAGACAGCACGTAGGCTATGCGGTGCAGCCCATCAGAGAGTGTTGATACATCGAGGTCGAAGTGAAATGTTCCGTCAGCCAGTTGACCGGCCTCCATAAACGACTCTACACCATCGATGGCATAGACGCACTTCATCTGAGTGAACTCATCGGGAGTGGTCTCACGTACAAACAGAGCCTGATAGGCCGAGGTTGCCACACCACTGGGGGTGACCACCTGCACATACATACGATGCAGTCCCTGCGGCAGCGATGATACGTCAAACTGCCAGTTAACTATTCCGCCATTTGCTGACACACGCTCCTGTTTGTAAAGTTGATCGTCAATGATACAAAGGCATGTCAGATAGTCTACGCCTATCACCTGCGGAATCTTGATAAACGGGCGTGCAACGGGCACTGAAGCCCTGCCACCAGGGCCATCTATCTGAGTATGGAGCACGTGATAGCCATCGGCTAGATGAGTGACTTCGAGTACGATGGTTTCGCCAATGTTGTCACCGCTCAGCGTAGAGACAGTGTCATTGTCAAACCAGCAATGCCAGCGGTTCTTTGTTGGCATATTTACCTTATAGAAATGGCGACTGAAAGTAGTCGAGGGAGTTCCGTCTTCGCTGGTCACCATCAGGCGCAGGGTATGAAAGCCCTCCGGAAGTACGGCTACATCAACATCTATCGCACTCTGGAACTGTTGCGTGGTGACTGCCGAGGAGTCGTCATCGTCAAACCAATAGCGAGTTTTTGAAGCGCTCTGGGTGGGCAACTTCATGAAATAGCGGGTGATGGGTGAACTGTAGTTACCCCCCTTGTCGCATACTTGCAAGTGGATGGCATGCAGCGACTCGTCCAGCCCACTCAGGTCGGCCTTCACCTTCCATGACCCCGATTCGGAACTGCCCGAACGCAGTGTGCTGCGGTCGTTGTCGAACCAGTAGTCATAGTCGTAGCCCGTCTGGCCCCGCGCTGCTATATGCAGGCAGAAGGCCATTAGTATAAATATGTATCTTCGCATAATTGTCAATTTTCGGTTGTCAATTGCCAATTATCTCTTTTTACTCTGCTCCGTTCACCGTGATGTCAACACTCAGTTTGCCGTCAGCAGTCGACTTAGCGGCCACATTACACTTCGTAATCTGCGGATTGCTGGGAGTAGAGTCAAAGGGCATATTGCCGCCATAGATACCCACCTGTGTGCCGTCGATGCCCAAGAGGGTCGTGCTTGCTTCGTCAGTCAGTTCGAATGTCTCACTGTCGTTGTAGGTTGTGCCTGTCAGCGTCTTGAACACCTCTGCATATTTTTTAAGAGAATTGGTCGTGTTCGGGATATTGTTAAACATGCCAGAATTCCCAATGCCAATACAATAATATGTGGCACAATTGGAAAGGATTGAACTTGACGGAAATAGAAGTACGCAATTTTTGTATGATGACGATTTAATAGCATCTGCTATGTCCCTGAATATCACACAATTTTGAAAATCGAAATTACTGCTGGTACCATTATGGCAGTCAGGCCTCCAAATGACACAATTAACGCAACTTGCACTACTATTATCGCCAAGATAAAATTGGGAAGATATTCTGCAATGAATGAATGTGGCATTCTTTAGTTCACCGGTACCACTACCAGGATATGTGATTTTGTTTAGTCTGTCTTTGATAAAGGTTGCATTTGTCAATGTGCCTTTATATGTAATCGTATGATTACTATATATCCCCTCTATCGTCAGTCGACCTGTTGATTCTTCAGGGATGTTGATGGAGAAATCGCCAGTGATGACGGTAGGCTCAATCAAAAGTTCTTTGTTCACCTCCATGCCGGCACCATGAATAGTGACAGCCTTGGTGATGTCTACCGAAAGAAAACTGCCGCTCGACAGCGTGATGACGTCACCGTCGGCAGCGGCACTGTGAGCCTCGCGCAGTGCTGTGGCTCCATAGTAGGTGGTGATGTCGCCCTCGTGGCTAAGGGTGGCAAGCATCGAACTCTGTGAATAGGTTGCTGTAGCGGCCATGATGGTGGCTACGATTGAGAGAAATAATCTTTTCATACGTGTTACATTTTTATTTGTTAATACTAAAGTTGTTCCTCGCCCCGTGGAAGCCTGCACCAACTATAAGAAAAGCGCAGGTATTCACCATACGCGACTCAGGTTTGGAACTTACCTATACCTCCTATGATGAAACCTGCGCTATAAAGCACAAGCCCCATTAGAGGTATTATTGCTCGTTCACTTTTCCGAGGTTCCAATTCGAGTCGCGATTGAGCAAATAAAAATGTGTGTGCATCACAATGCACGGCTACAAAGATAAGAAGAAAAATCGGAACTGCAAAATAAATTCAGAAAAATCTTGGACAGTACCGGAAAATTATCCTATTTCACATAGGGGTGGTTATTTAGTTTGTTTTCTAGATCAACCAACGATTTTTGCCCAAATGTGGGTGTTTTGACCCAGATTTGGACGAAAATGTGTACACATCTTAATTTAAGTTAGTTTTATCCATTTTGGATAATCTTTTTTGGATAATTGTTTGGAGATGTGAAGATAAAGACGTATCTTTGCATCGTCTAAAGATTTATGTGTATGATAGAAAATCCATTCATCACCTATGGCTATGAGTCGGCGGAATACTTTTGCGACCGTAAGTCTGAAACAAGAGAGTTGACTTCCTTGCTCACCAATGGCAATCATACGGCACTGATTTCTCCCCGTCGTATGGGAAAGACGGGTCTGATTCATCATTGTTTTGCACAGCAGGCAATGCAGGATGATTACTATACTTTCTTGATTGACATTTATGCAACGAAGAACCTGCAGGACATGGTCTACCGCATCGGACAGTCTATTGTGAATAGGCTGAAGCCACGTGGACAGGCTGTCGTAGACACGTTCCTGCGCTTTGTCACGTCTTTGCGTACAGGCATCTCCTTCGACGGTCAGGGCAATGCCAGTTGGAACATCGGGCTCGGGGATATTAAGTCACCGGATTTTACGTTGGAAGAGATTTTCAACTACCTGAAGTCTGCAGACCGTAAGTGTATTGTTGCCATCGACGAATTCCAGGCCATTGCTGATTACCCGGAACAGAATGTGGAGGAACTGATGCGCACGCACGTGCAGGATTGCCGGAATGCCGTGTTCGTCTTTTCCGGGTCTCAGAAGAGCATGATGAGCGAGATGTTCTCATCGCCTGCCCGCCCATTCTATCAGAGCGTCTCGCTGATGTTTCTGAAACCTGTGCCCCTGTCGGAATATGAACAGTTTGCCAAAAGGCATTTTGAGTATGCAGGGAAAACAATAGCCAGCGGGGTGGTGCGTGCTATCTATGAGCGCTATGATGGAACAACATGGTATTTGCAGAAAGTGTTGAACCAATTGTTTGCCAACAACGATAGTGTTATCGTCGGTGATGTGGAAAAGGCCGTAAATCAGATTATCAATCAGAATGAAGAGGCCTATAAAGACATTCTCTACCAACTGACAGCCCGCCAGCGTGATCTGCTGGTGGCTGTCAGCCGTGAAGGAAAAGCCCGCCAAATAACTGGTATGCAGTTCGTCAAGAATCATCACCTGTCCTCAGCCAGTAGCGTCCAGAAGTCTGCACAGGCTCTCTTGGAGAAGCAACTGCTGACCCACCAGCACGGAGTCTACGAGGTCTACGACAAGTTCCTGTCAGAATGGCTTGCACGGACCTGAATGCTTACTCAATGGTTATCCACAGCGTCTTGTCGCGCTCTTACTCCCTTTTTCGCCCCAAGGAGTACCCTACACCCCAAAAGTACACTCCCTGCCGCCCTTTGAATCAGTGTGTGCAACCCATCTGCACAGTGTGTGCAACGCCTTGAAACAAAGTGTGCAACGCCTTGAAACAAACTGTTTCAAAGCCCCATGTCACGGTAGTGAGCCCTCCGAAAAAGTCATTTGCCATCTGCCACCACGTAACTGCCTGATTATCAGTCAAAGGTTGCAGATGGCAAATAAAACGCCATTCAAATGATGAATGTTTACTTCGCCTTGTTCGAAATCAGCCGCACGTCGGTGAGATGCAACCGTGCGGTTTTTTCGTCTATCTGCCGTTCCACCTTATTATAGATGATGGTGGTGTTGCTGATGTCGATGTCGTGCACGCAGTTGAGGCCGCTGATGCCGCTGGCCTTGATGGCAGTGGCGCAGCCGTGGCAGACCACGTTGGTGATGTGGATGTCGCTGAAGTCCGGTGCCCAGCGACGCTGCTCCTCGGTGAAGGTGGGCGTCTTGCCGTCATCACCGGCGGCACGGTTTACGTAGTCGCACTGGAAGATGATGGCCTCGTCCTTGATGTCGGTCATCATGATGTCGCTCACGAAGAGTTGCTTCGTCTGTCCGCCGCGGCCCAGTCCGCTCTTGAAGCGCAGGCCCACGTCGGTGCCGATGAAGCGGTTGTGGCGCACCACCATGCGCTCCACGCCGCTGGCCGTCTCGCTGCCCAGCACGAAGCCGCCGTGGGCATGCAGCACGGTGTTGTCCTGGATGACGATGTCGCGGCAGCCGCTGATGCGCGGTGCCTTCTGCGGCAGTCCGCTCTTCATGCAGAGGCCGTCGTCGCCCACGCTGACCGTCGAGTTGACGATGAGGGCGCGGTGGCAGTCGGAGAGGTCGATGCCGTCGCCGTTCTGTACGTTCCATTCGGAGAGGACGGTGACGCCGTCGATGATGACGTTCTCACAGTAGCAGGGATGGAGGTGGAAGCGGGGCGAGTTCATGATGGTGACGCCCTCTACCAGCACGTTGCGGCAGTCGGTCAGCCGGATCAGGTCGTTGCGCATGCCCTCCTGCTTCTGCGGCGTGTCGGCAATGTCGGGGTAGCCGTTGTTCATCTGCCAGGGGTACCACAGGTCGCCCTTCTCGGTCACCTGCCCGCCCATGGCCTGATACTGGTTCCACTCGGCGTCGCTGTTCTTCCCCCGTTTCACGGGGCGCCACTGCTGGCCGTTGCCGTTGAGCACGCCCTCGCCGGTGATGGCGATGTTGGTGCGCTTCGAGGCACGGATGCAGGGATAGACGCGCTTGGCGTTAGGAGCCTTGTCCAGGAAGAGACGCTTGTCGGGAGAAAAGAGCACGATGGCGTTCTTCTCCAGATGCAGGTCGATGTTGTCCTTCAGCATGATGGGCCCCGTCAGCCATACGCCCTCGGGCACCACCAGTCGGCCGCCGCCCAATTTTGACAGTCGCGAGATGCCCTTCTCGAAGGCCTCCGTGCAGAGTGTCATGCCGTCGCCCACGGCCCCGCAGTCGGTCAGCATCACCTGGTTGGCAGGAATCACAACGGCCTCCACGCGCTTCACCTCCACGGGCAGGTTCTGGTAGTACTTCCCATAGTCGGCTGCTGCCACTGCCAGCACAGTCATCAGCAAACAGCCCATTGTCCATAGTCTTTTCGTCATAGTCTTGCTCTCCTTTTATTGGTTGTTTATCTAAGTTATGTCTTTCAGGAATCTACAATCTGATTCTGCGCCAGATCCATCGCGGGATTCTTCGCCAGACGGCTGTCAGGATGCGGTATTTCCAGTCGATGACGCGAATGTGCTTGTGGTGGTTGATGGCACAGACAATTTCCTTTGCCACCTTCTCCGGCCGTAGCATCATGGGATATCTATAGTCGCCGCTCAGCAGGGCCGTGTCCACGAAGCCTGGTCGGATGTCGGTAAAGCGGATGTCCAGCCCGCGGGCTCGGGCTAGTTGCTCCAGTGCCTGCAGATATACGTTCTGCATGGCCTTCGTGGCAGAATAAGACGGCGCGGGGCCAAGCCCCTTCGTGCCCGCTATCGACGTGATGGCAGCAATGTGTCCGCAGCCCTGCTTGGCAAAGTATCGGTAAGCCTCGCCGACCATCCGCGTAAAGCCCACTCCGTTCGTCTGTAGCGTTGCCAGTTCTATATCCTCTGCCAGTTCACGGTTCTGCTTGCCGATGCCGGAGGCATAGAAGAACAAATCCATGCCGCCCAACTGGCCGATAAGCCGCTGCAGACCGTCGGTCGCGTCGTCAGTCGTCACGTCGATTCGTTCCAACGCAGCCGCTCCGATGCTCTGCAGCAGTTCCACCCGTCTGGCAGCAACGCCGACCGTCCAGCCCTGCTCCATCAGCATCTTTGCCACTTCAAGTCCGATGCCCGACGAGGCACCCACCACGATGGCTTTCTTTCCCTGTTGTCTCATATCGCTACAAAGATTCTTATTCCTCTTATTGCTGAAAGCCGGGCAACCGCTTGATGACCTGACAGGGGTTGCCGACGGCGACCGTGCCAGAGGGGATGTCCTTCACGACCACGGAGCCGGCACCGATGGTGACATTGTCGCCGATGGTGACGCCGGGGAGGATGGTGGTGCTGCCGCCAATCCACACGTTGTTGCCTATGGTGACGGGGCGCGCCCATTCCTGGCGGGTGTTGCGCTCCGTGGGGTCGGTGCTGTGGCAGGCGGTGTAGATGCTCACGTTGGGCCCGATGAAGCAGTCGTCGCCGATGGTGACGAGGGCTTCATCGAGCACGGTGAAGTTGAAGTTGGCAAAGAAGCGGCGGCCCAGGCGGATGTGCTTGCCGTAATCGCAGAAAAAGGGCTGATTGATGAAAAATTCATCATCAGCCACATGGCCCAGCAAGTCCTTCAGCAATGCCTTCCGTTCGGCAAAGGCTGACGGCTTCAGTGCGTTGTATTCGTGAATAGTGTCCTTGACCGCATTCAGTTCCCTGATTAGGTCGGGGGCGATGGCAGAGTAGACTTCGCCTGCCAGCATTTTTTCTTTCTCGGTCCTCATACCAGATGGCTGATGAGGTCTTCGCGGTCGCCGGGCAGCATATCGATGACGGGAATCTCGACCATCGTGTAGCAGCCGGGCTGCAGGCGCATGGAGGCACGGGCCACGTTGACCAGCACCTGACCAGTGAGGGCGGGGTTGTTGATCGACATGTTGAACTCCAGACGCTGGTTCTGGGTCTTGCCGCTGACACCCTTGCGCACCAGATTGACGCCGTGGCCCATGTCGCGCACGTCGTCGACGCTCTCCACCTGGAACACGTGAGTCTCATCGCTGGCGAAGTAGGGGTCGGCCTTGATGGCTGCCGTCACCTCCTCCAGTTTGGCGCCGTCCTCCAGTTCCACATAGACCATGCGGCGATGGATGCCCTCGCCGAGGGGGATGGTCATCGAGAGGGCGTTCTTGACGCCGGCCTTAGAGCGCACGCAGACGCTGTGGCCCATCGACATGCCCGGGCCGAAGTTGGTGTAGGAGAGGCCCTTGGGAGCAAGGCTCTGCATGAGGGTGCGCACGATGCTGTCGGAACCCGGATCCCAGCCGGCGGCGATGACGCTGACGGTGCCCGTCTGCTTGTTCAGTTCCATCAGGTTGCGGCGGTAGTCGCGAATCATGGTATGGATGTCGAACGAGTCGACGGTATTGATGCCCAGGGGCAGTATCTGCTTGGCATATTCTTCGCAAGAGCGGGTGGGGGTGGCAAGGATGGCCACGTCTACGTTGCTCAGTTCGCGGATGTCCTTCACTACTTCGTACTGTGCCAGTTCGGCGGGCTTGTTCTCGGCACCCTGGCGGCGCACGATGCCTGCCACCTCGAAGTCGGGAGCGGTCTCGAGTGCCTGGAGTGCATACTTTCCGATGTTGCCGTAACCAACGACGGCTGCTCTGATCTTTTTCATAATCTTAATGCCCCCTAAGTGAGGGGGATGAGGGTCTGAACAAGCGAATCAGACAATTGCTTAAAATGTTTGTGTTAGCCATAAGGGCCTGCGCCTGTTCAGACCCCCATCCCCCTAACTTAGGGGGCTTATCGGTTGCAAAATTACATTTTTTTGCTGACATGACAAACATTTATGCAATAAAAAGTGAGGTGGAAGCGTTAATTCAATTGTATATATACATAAAAGGACTACATAATGATAGAATACATCAGGGGCGAGTTGACCGAACTCACTCCCGCTTTGGCTACCATCGAGGCGGCCGGGGTGGGCTACGGACTGAATATATCGCTCACCACTTATTCGGCCCTGCAGGGCAAGAAGGAGGCGCGGCTCTACGTCTACGAGTCGATTCGCGAGGATGCCTACGTGCTGTATGGCTTCTATAATAAAAAGGAACGCGAGATGTTCATGCTGCTCATCACGGTGAGCGGGGTGGGGGCCAACACGGCCCGCATGATGCTCTCGTCGATGAGCGTGCAGGAACTGTGCTCGGCCATCTCGACGGGCAATGCCAAGTTGATTCAGAGCATCAAGGGCATCGGCAAGATGACTGCCCAGCGCATCATTGTCGACCTGAGAGACAAGATTGTGACGATGGGCATTACCAGTGAGATTCCGGCTGGCGGCAGCGTGGCTACACCTGTGGATAATGCGGTGAAGGACGAGGCCGTCAGTGCCCTGACCATGCTGGGCTTTGCACCTGCTCCTACGCAGAAGGTGGTGATGCAGATACTGCAAGAGCAGCCCACGCTGCCTGTGGAACAGGTGGTGAAGTTGGCGTTGAAACAAATCAAATGAGAAGACTGGCGGTATACATATTGCTGACAATGGCCTGTCTCACGGCAGTGGCTCAGAATGACAATACGCAGGAAAAGCGCGCTGTCCCTAAGGCGCAGCCCAAGGCTTTGGTCGTGGAGGACGAGACGATACCCGACTCGCTGCTGCATCCGCGCTGGAAGATTCAGAAGACGGCCCCCGTATTGACGGCCGACCTCGACTCGAGTGCACTGGATCTGCGGATGCCCGACAACGTGAAGGTGCAGCCCGTCTACGATGACTCGCTCGGCTTCTATATTCTTGGCTCGAAGATGGGTGAATCCTACCTGAACGCCCCCATCTTTATGACGCCCGATGAGTATATGAAGTGGAGCGAACGCCGGGCCCGTCAGCAGTTCTTCCGCCAGAAGGATGCCGAGAACGCCAAGGCGAAGGGCAAGGAGAAGTTCGACTTCTCGGACATGAAGTTCGACCTCGGCCCGGCAGAGAAGATATTCGGCCCCGGCGGCGTGAGGGTGAAGACCCAGGGAACGGCCGAACTGAAGGTGGGTGCCACGCTGAAGGACATCGACAACCCCTCGCTGCCCATCCGCAACCGTAAGACTACGGCCTTCGACTTCGACGAGAAAATCAACCTGAGCGTCAACGGCAAGGTGGGTGACAAGGTGAACATGAACCTGAACTACAACACCGATGCCACCTTTGACTTCGACACGAAGAACCTCAAACTGAAGTATGAGGGCAAGGAGGACGAGATCATCAAACTGGTGGAGGCAGGCAACGTGACCTTCCCCTCCAACAACTCGCTGGTGCATGGTGCCTCGTCGCTCTTCGGCATACGCACCGACATGCAGTTTGGCAAACTGAAACTGCAGACCGTCGTCTCGCAGAAGAAGTCCACGTCGAAGAGCGTATCCAGTAAGGGCGGCACGCAGACCACTCCCTTCGAGATCGATGTGGCCGACTACGAGGAGAACCGCCACTTCTTCCTCTCCCACTACTTCCGCGAACGCTACGACAAGGCCATGCAGACCCTGCCCAACATGACCACAGGCATCAAGATCAACCGTGTGGAGATCTGGGTGACCAATAAGTCGGGCACCACCTCCAACTCGCGCAACATTGTGGCCTTCAGTGAGATGGGCGAGAACTCCTATATCGTCAATCCCTTGTGGCAGACCACGGGTATGGCTGTGCCCAGCAATCAGGCCAACACGCTCTATTCGACACTGGTGGCCAATGTCGACTCCGCCTCGCGCGGCATCGACCAGGTGACCGTCCGGTTGGAGGGCATCAATGGCATCACTGGTGGCGTGGACTATGAGAAACTGGCCAGTGCACGTCTGCTGGCTTCTACCGAATATACCGTCAACGAGGCCCTGGGCTACGTGACGCTGAAGACCGGTCTGCAGACCGACCAAGTGCTGGCTGTGGCCTTCGAGTACACCTACGGCGGACATACCTATCAGGTGGGCGAGTTCTCCACCGATGTCACCCAGACCAACAAGTGCCTCTTCGTGAAGTCGCTGAAGAATACCTCGAACAATCCCACGCAGGCCAACTGGCGCCTGATGATGAAGAACGTGTACTATCTGGCGACGACGGTGGAGAAGGAACGCTTCAAACTGGACATCAAGTACCAGAGCGACACCACCGGCACCTATCTGACCTACCTGCCCGAGGAACAACTCAAGTCGATTCCACTGCTCCGCGTGATGGGCCTCGACCGTCTGGATGCCAACATGAAACCTCATGCCAACGGTCAGTTCGACTTCGTGCAGGGCTATACCGTCAGCAATGGCCGTGTGTTTCTGCCCGCTGCCGAGCCCTTCGGCGACTATCTACGCAACTATCTGGAGCAGAAAGGACTGGGCGCTCTGGCTGACAAGTATTGCTACGACCAACTATACGACTCGACGAAGACCGTGGCCCAGCAGAATGCAGAGCGCGACAAGTTCATCCTGTCAGGACAATATAAAGGTACGGGCGCGAATGTCATTTCGCTGGGTGCCTACAATGTGCCTCAGGGTTCGGTGGTGGTCACGGCTGGTGGCGTCACCCTGCAAGAGGGCAGCGACTATTCGGTGGATTACTCTGCTGGCGAGGTGACCATCCTCAATCAGAGCATCATCGATGCCGGCACCAATGTCAGCGTGTCGCTCGAGGACAACACCAGTTACGGCATGCAGCGCAAGACGATGCTCGGTATGAACTGGCAGTATGACTTCACCAAGAACTTCACCCTCGGCGGTACGCTGATGCACCTCTCTGAGCAGGCGCTGACTACGAAGGTCAACATGGGCGAGGAACCGCTGAACAACACCCTGTGGGGACTGAACGTCAACTGGAAGCAGGAGTCGCAGTGGCTGACCAACGTGCTCAACAAGATTCCGTTGCTGCACGTCACCCAGCCCTCGCAGATCTCCTTCACCGGCGAGTTTGCCCAACTCATTGCCGGCAGGGCCAGCGGCACGCAGGACAACGCCTCCTATCTGGACGACTTCGAGAGTGCCAAGGACCTCTATTCCGTCAGCGACCCCAAGGCATGGGTGCTCTCGAGTGTGCCGACGATGTTCCCTAACTACAACGACAAAAACACGGTGAGCAGCGGTTATGACCGTGCGCTGCTGGCCTGGTACAACGTAGATCCCATCTTCACCCGTCGCTCCAGCAGTCTGACGCCCGGCCATATCAAGAGCGACCTGGAACAACTGTCGAACCACTATGTGCGTGAGGTCTATGTGAAGGAACTCTATCCCAACCGCGACCAGTCTACCTACAATGGTGCCGTCAGCACGCTGTCGGTACTCAACCTGGCCTACTACCCGCAGGAGCGTGGCCCCTATAACCTGACCACCGACTTCAATGCCGACGGCACGCTGAAGAACCCCACCCAGCGTTGGGGCGGCATGATGCGCCGTCTGGAGACCACCGACTTCGAGCAGGCCAACATCGAGTATGTGGAGTTCTGGCTGCTCGACCCCTTCATCTACACCCGCAAGGACGGCACGGCCAGTCAGCACAGTGGCGACCTGTACATCAACCTGGGTGAGGTGAGCGAGGATGTGCTGCGCGACGGCAAGAAGTTCTATGAGAGCGGCATGCCCGTCGACGGCACTTCGAGTTTCGAGCAGACGCAGTGGGGCCGAATTCCCGTGCAGGCCACCCAGACCTATGCCTTTGCCACTACCAGTGGCTCGCGCCAGTTGCAGGATGTGGGCCTGAACGGTCTGACCGACGAGGAGGAACGCTTGTATGATGCTTATGCCCAGTGGCTGAGCAATGTGAGTACCATCGTCAGCAACGACTCACTGCTCGAGGCCTGGCGCAACGACCCTGCCGGTGATGACTATCATTACTTCCGCGGCTCCGACTTCGACGCTGAGCAGAAGAGCATCATGGACCGCTACAAGCGCATCAACAACCCGCAGGGCAACTCGCCTGCCAGCGATAACCAGACCGAGGGCTACGACACCTCTTATAAGACAGGTCCCGACGTGGAGGACATCAATCAGGACTACACCCTGAACGAATATGAGCGCTACTACCAGTACCGCATCCCCATCAGTGACGACGAACTGCAGGCCTACAACCGCGGGGCGAAGTCGGAGAACTCCCATATCGTAGACCACCGTGACTACAACGCCAAACTGCGCAATGGCGACTCCCTCACCGTGCGCTGGTACCAGTATCGCATCCCCTTGGCTGAGTTCGACTCGAAGGTGGGTTCCATCAACGACTTTACCTCCATCCGCTTCATGCGTATGTTCCTCACCGGCTTCCAGCAGCCCATCGTGCTCCGCTTCGGCTCGCTCGATCTGGTGCGCGGCACGTGGCGCCAGTACAAGCAGAGCCTGCAGACCTCGGCTGCCGAGACAGGTACGCTGGAGGTGAGTGCCGTCAACGTGGAGGAGAACACCGAGCGTCAGCCCGTGGCCTACGTGCTGCCGCCGGGCATCACCCGTGTCAGCGACCCTGGCCAGCCGCAGTTGACGGAGGAGAACGAGCAGTCGCTCTGTCTGGTGGTGAAGAACCTGGCACAGAACGAGTCGAAGGCCGTCTACAAAAACACCAATCTGGATCTGCGCCAGTACAAGCGCCTGCAGATGTTCGTGCATGCCAACCATTTGGTGCCCAACAGCACACAACTCGAGGACAACCAACTGGCTGTGTTCATCCGTCTGGGTTCCGACTACAAGAGCAACTACTACGAGTACCTCATCCCGCTGAAGATTACGCCGCAGGGCCACTACCGCTGGAACGTGCCCTCTGACCGTCCCCTCGTTTGGCCACAGGAGAATATGCTCGACATCGACATGAGCGTCTTCACCGATGTGAAGAAGGCCCGCAACATGGCACGGGCTGACGGCACTGCCGACTTCAATCGTCTGTTCTCGAGTTACGACCCTGACAAACCTAATAATAAGGTGTCGGTCATCGGCAATCCCTCGCTGGGTGAGGTGAAGACGATGATCATTGGCGTGCGCAACCTGACGGCCTCGGCCAAGTCGGGCGAGGTGTGGGTCAACGAACTGCGTCTGGAAGAGCCCAACAACGAGGGCGGCTGGGCAGCATCGGGCACCATGAACGTGCAACTGAGCGACCTGGGCAGCGTCAACATGACGGGCCGCTATATCTCTTCGGGCTTCGGCGGACTGGAGGAGAGCGTCATGCAGCGGTCTACCGACAACGAGTCGTCATACAGCGTGACGGCCAACATCGAACTGGGCAAGTTCTTCCCCGACAAGGCCAAGGTGACGGCCCCGCTCTATTATTCGTATTCTAAGGAGGTGGTCAGTCCGAAGTACAATCCGCTGGACACCGATATGTTGCTGGACGATGCCCTGGATGCCGCTCTCGATGACCATGAGCGCGACTCCATAGAGAGCATTGCACTGACCAAGCGTATACAGCGCAACTTCTCCATTTCCAACGCCCGTGTCGACATCAAGAACAAGCGTCACCCGATGCCCTACGACCCGGCCAACTTCTCGTTCACCTACAGCCACTCTCACAACCGCTCGTCGGGCGAGACGACTGTCTATGACAAGGAAGACCGCTGGCGTGGTGCCCTGAACTATTCCTATTCGCCGGTCTTCAAGACCTGGGAGCCATTCAAGCAGTCGAAGTCAAAGTCGAAGTGGATGCAGTTCCCCAAGGCCCTGGGCTTCAACTACCTGCCGCAGAGCATCTCGTTCAATACCGAGATTACCCGCTTCTACAGTGAACTGCAGGAGCGCGACCTGGAGAATACCGAGAACCCCAACCTGCCGCTCACGTTCAGCCAGCAGTTCCTGTGGAACCGTGAGTTCCAACTGCGCTGGGACTTCACCAAGAACCTGCACATGAACTTCCAGTCGGCCACCCATGCGCAGATTGAGGAACCCTATACGCCCGTCAATCAGGATCTCTATCCCGACCGCTATACGGCCTGGAAGGACTCTGTGTGGAACAGCATCCGCCACCTGGGCACGCCGCTCGACTATCAGCAGTCGTTCACGGCCAGTTATCAGATGCCCCTGGACAAACTGCCCCTCTTCGACTGGCTGAAGGCCGACGGTAACTATTCGGCTACCTACTCGTGGCTGCGCGGCACGGAACTGGACGATGGCACGTCGCTGGGCAACACCATCAACAACAACCGCAACATCAATGTCAACGATGCTCTCAATCTGGAGACGCTCTACAACCACGTGCCTTTCCTGAAGAAGACCAACGAGCGCTTCAAGAAGCAGCCTCAGAAACCAGTCAAGAAGACCGCCGCCAAGAAAACAACCGCTTCGTCTGGAGCGAATCAGTCGCAGCCCCCCACCAAGGATGAGAAGGAACTGCCGAAGAATAAGAATACTTTCCAGAAGGAGATTACCCTGCTCCCCGACACCGTCATCGAGGTGCAGCATGGCAAGAAGTCGAAGCGCCTCATGGTCTCTGCCCGCAACAAGGACGGCAGACAGGTGCAGGTGAAGTGGAAGGTGGTCGACGAGAACAAGATCAAGGTTTGGTTGCCGAAAGGAAAAGCCCCCCATTTGTCCCCCGAGGGGGACACAATAGCCTCTCCCCGTAACAAGACTATAGAAGCCCCCTCGGGGGCCGTAGGGGGGGCTATTAAACTCTCCGTCACGCCCAAGCAGCCGCTCGACCAGCAGTGGTGGTACGATCCTGCCCAGCAGGTGGCTCGCTTCCTGATGATGGTGCGCAATGTCAACGTCAGTTATCGCAATCAGCACTCGATGACGCTGCCCGGCTTCATGCCTAATGTGGGTGATGCCTTCGGTCAGCGCACGGGCAGCGTGATGTCGCCAGGCCTCGACTTTGCTTTCGGCCTGACAGGCGATAGTTTCGTGGATAAGGCCCAGGAGCGCGGCTGGTTGCTCAACAACGAAAGCGTGGCCACGCCTGCCACCACCTCGTCAATGGAGGACCTGCAAATCAAGGCCACCCTTGAACCTGTGCGTGACCTGAAGATCGACCTCTCGGCCTCGCGTACCGTCAACAATGCCCGCAGCGTGCAGTTTATGTATGTGGGATCGCCGACCACCTACAGCGGCTCGTTCAACATGACCACCATCTCTCTGGGCAGTGCACTGGAAGGTATGGGCGATGCCAACAACGGTTATCATTCGGCCACCTTCGACCGCTTCTGCGCCAGTCTGCCTGCCTTCCGTGAGAGAGTGCAGGCGCAGTATCCCACCGAAAATTCCGGAATGCCTGGAATATCCGCCAACTCCGTCAATCCTGTTGACCCCTACAGTGCCGACGTGCTCATTCCCGCCTTCCTCGATGCCTACACCGTGGGAGCCGGTGGCTCGCTCGACATCTTCCCCACGCTGACGCGCATCCTGCCCAACTGGACTGTGCGCTACTCCGGCCTGTCGAAACTGTCTTGGCTGCGCGACCACTTCAAGAGCGTCAACATCAATCACAGTTACAAGAGCGTCTACTCCGTAGGCTCTTATGCTTCCTACAGTTCGTGGCTGGAGTATATGGGCGGCCTTGGCTTTGTGCAGGCTGCCGACGGCTCCTACACACCCTCATCGCGCTACAATATATCGACCGTCAGCATCAACGAAGCCTTCTCGCCACTTCTGGGTCTCGATATGACCTTCAACAACAACCTGACGGCCAAGTTTGAGTATCGCACCACCCGTGTGCTCAACCTCTCGATGACCAGTGTGCAGATCAACGAGTCGCAGTCGAAGGACTGGGTTGTCGGCCTGGGCTATAAGATCAACAACTTCAATTTCTTCGGCCTGGGCGGCACGAGCAGCCGTAAGGTGAAGGGTGCCAAGGGCAAGAAAAACGACGACCAACAGAACAAACAAACCTCAACGAAGAGCAAGGGCGTGAATCACGACCTGAATACCCGTGTCGACGTGTCGTTCCGTCGCCAGGCTGCCATCACGCGCGACATTGCCACCGGCGTTTCATCTGCCAGCAGCGGCAACTCGGCCCTGAAGATCTCCCTGCAGGCCGACTACACCCTCTCGCGTCTGCTCACCCTCACGGCCTACTATGACCGTCAGACCAACACCCCGTTGCTCTCCAGCAGCAGTTATCCCACCACGACACAGGACTTCGGCGTGTCCATGAAATTCTCCTTGACCCGATGAACTCCTTTGCACTGACATTGTTGGAGTGGTATCGTGACAACGGACGGGCACTGCCTTGGCGGCAGACGCAGGATCCCTATGCCATCTGGCTCAGTGAAATCATCCTGCAGCAGACGCAGGTGAAGCAGGGCCATGACTACTGGGTGCGCTTCATGCGCCGTTGGCCCACAGTGGAGCAGTTGGCAGCCGCTACCGAAGACGAGGTGCTGCGCGAGTGGCAGGGCCTCGGCTACTACAGCCGTGCCCGTAATCTGCATTTTGCGGCCCGTCAGATTGTCGGGATGGGCGGCTTCCCCCGAACGATGGACGGCATCAAAGGCCTGAAGGGCGTGGGCGACTATACGGCGGCGGCCATCGGCTCGTTTGCGTTCGGACTGCCTGCTGCCGTGGTCGACGGAAATGTCTATCGTGTCCTTGCCCGTCACTTTGGCATCGAAACGCCCATCAACACCACCGAGGGGAAAAAAGAGTTTGCGCTGCTGGCTCAGGAGATGTTGCCTGCCGGCGAAGCCTCGGCCTACAACCAGGCCATCATGGACTTCGGCGCCACGCAGTGCACGCCTCAGTCTCCCCGTTGCCTGCTGTGTCCGTTGCAGGAGTCGTGTGTGGCATTGCGTGAGGGCAGGGTGGGGCAACTTCCCGTGAAACTGAAGACGCTGAAGGTGAAGGAGCGTCATCTGGTCTATGTCTACGTGAGGCATCAGGGCCAAACGGCCATCCACCGTCGTGGCGAGGGTGACATCTGGCAGGGCCTCTACGAACCGCTGCTCACCGATGAAGCCCCGCCTGACGCAATCCCATTGCGCCAACGTGTCAAGCACGTCCTCACCCACCGCATCCTTCTGGCCGACTTCTACCTGTGGGAGCCGGCAGAGCGTCCGCAGTTGCCGGAGGGCTATTTCTGGATAGAAGAAACGGAACTCGACGATTACGCCAAGCCCCGTTTGATAGAAATCCTGTTGGACAGTCTTACCTGACCACCACTTTCTTATTGTTCTTTATATAGAGGCCCTTTGCGGGCTTCTCCACCATTCTTCCCTGCAGGTCGTAATAACTGTGAACGGTGGACTTTGAACCGTCAACGGATTCGATTCCCGTGGTATCGGTGATGGTCAGCGTGCCGCTCACGTAGGTGAAGATGTAGTTCTGCGCTTCACCGCCAGAGACGCGAATCTCGTAGGTGCCTGCGGGGCTCTGCTCGTCGGCATCGCAAGTGGCCACCGGCTGCTGAGTGAAGACCTCGGCAGTCTCGCGGTTGCGGAATGCGCTATAGGTGACTTCAAACACCGGGTTGGGCTGGCCCTTCTCGCGGGTGTAGGATGTGGCTGTGGCAGTCATCTTTGCCGGCTCCACGGTGAACACACCCTCCCTGATTTGTGCATTGGGGGTGGTGACCGTGCCGACGCCTACCGTGATGGGATACTGGCCCACAACGGCATAGCGGTCTTTAATCTGGTCGCACGCAGTCGTCGGCTCGCCTTCTATGGGAGCACCGTCGACGATGGGCTTGATGGTGGCAGCCGTGCGTCCATACTCTCTGCTGGCCGTGGCTGACACGATGGGCTGGCCGGTGTAGGCCGAGAGGTGATACAGGGTGCTCCAGTCCGGGTCTGCCTGATAGTCAGCCAGCCTGTCGGCAGGAACGAACAGCGTGGCCGAGGTGGGCACGTAACTTTCCTTGTGAGACACCATCTGCTGGTCGTTCTCCATGATGACATACTTCAGGGCATCGCAGCGCAGGAAGGCATACTTGCCCATCGACTGCACGCTCTTCGGAATGGAGATGGTGGTCAGGTTGGAGCAGTCGATGAAGGCACTGTCGGGGATGCTGGTCAGTGCAGTGAAGTAGCGCAGTTCCTCGAAGGTCTTGATGGCGTTGCTCTTGCGGAAGGTCTGACTGATGTCGGTGACGCTGGCCACCTCGCTCATGTGAATCTCGCCGTCGCCATTGGTGTCCCAGTTGGTCACGCACAGCGACTTGACCTTAGCATCGCTGAAGTCGATGAAGTGCAGTTTCTTGCGGGCTGAGGCAATAGCGTCCTTCAGGTCGCTGATAGTGCTGCCTATGTTGTTGTAGACAGCCTCCTCCTCGCTGACGTCCGTTCCCTCCTGATGGCCCATGTCGAGCAGGGTGGCCAGTTCGGCTGCAGTCTTGTCGATAGTCAGGGCAGTGTTCATGTCCTCCTCGGTGATGAAGGCCCACTGCGTGTATTTGTTGGCCCCCTTGATGTCCCAGTAGAGACCGTTGGTGGGACTGGCGGCACCGCTGGTGTGACGCTCGTCGATGCCCAGGTATTCGCCTTCGGTATGGTTGTCATCGCCCTCAGGCACCTGCAGCGTGTAGACATTGTCGCCTGCCATTGCCGTCTGCCAGTAGGCATTGGCCGACAGCGAGCCGTCGCCGAAACAGGTCTTGACGCCTTCGCCCACCTTCGAGTCCTTCATGGTGCGGAAGACCACCTTGCCGCTGCTCATGTCGTAGAGGTAGTAGACGCCATCGGCCATCGCATTGCTGCGACGCCACTGGTACAGGCGACCCTTGACGCCTACCACCGACTGTGTGCCGTATGCCTCACCCAGGGTGATCAGTCTTCGCGTACCAATATTATAGATATAGCCTGACTGGTTTTCGGCGATGGGCGAGAACTTGGGCTGCATGGCGGTGCGGATTTCCACAATCTGTCCGAATTCCTTCCAGGTGGGGGCAGCCTCATAGAGGGCCTTCGAGCCGAGAGGCACGCGCAGGGTGCACTTCTGCAGGTCGACGCTGCTGAAAATGTTGCTGCCCAGGCTGATGGTGGCAGGATCGGGACTCTCTACTGTCACCTCGCTCAGGGCCGAGCAGCCGGTGAAGCAGTTGTCGCCGATAGTAGTCACGTAGCCGGGAATGTTGATCTTCGTCAGTTTCTTGCAGTTGTAGAAGGCGCGGTAGTAGATGTGGATGAGGCCTGCAGGCAGCGTCACCGACTCCAGATTGGTGCAGCCAGCGAAGGTGTTGCCGTAGAGGTCGGGCACGGAAGTGAAATACTTCAGTTCATCGAAACTCTTGAGCGACGTGTTGTTGTATAACGAGATGCTTTCTGTCAGGTCGTCTATGTCAGCGGCCTCGGTGATGCCCACCTCGCCGTCGGCATTGCTGTCGTAGAGTGTGACGCACTTTGCCCTGACCAGCGGGTCGGCAAAGTCGATGAGGCCCATCTTCCTGCGCAGGCTGCTCTGTGCGGCCTTCAGTTTCTCGATGGTGCTCCCGATGTTGTCGTAGACGGCCTGCTCCTCGCTGTGCTTGATGCTGCGCTTCTTGGCCAGCGTCAGCAGGTTGTCCAGCACCTCTGCGGTCTCGTAGATGGCGGTCTGAGCCTCGTCGTAGAGGGCAAACTGCCACTGGCAGTTATACTGGTGGGCATCGTAGTCTACGTCGCTGTAGACGCCATAGGTGGGTGAGGCGGCATCGCTTCTGTGGTCGGTCTGCACACCCCAGTATTTGCCCTCGGCATAGTTGGTGCCGCCAGCGGGAATTTGGATGGTGTAGACCTGATCTTTCACGGCC
The DNA here is from genome assembly GCA_017467535.1 of Prevotella sp. GTDB lineage: Bacteria > Bacteroidota > Bacteroidia > Bacteroidales > Bacteroidaceae > Prevotella. Next base: position 95,410 of record JAFUST010000083.1, read on the forward strand.
TTGATCTGCCATTGGGCATTGGCCGTCAGGCTGCCGCCGTCGACGAAGGCTGCAGCGACGCCAGAGCCCACGTTGGAGTCGGTGAAGGTGCGGAACAGGTAGGTGCCGCTCTTGCCAGTGTCAGGCGATGTGAGGTAGTAGACGCCCTCAGCCATCGATGCACCGTGGTTCAACTTGAAGCGCATCGGCTCGTCGCCCACGATGGCCTGTGTGCCCCAAGCCTCGCCTTTGGTCAGATAGCGGCCGGTGCCCACGTTATAGAGGTAGTATGTCTTGCCAGTCTCTATGGCAGCAAACTTTCCGCCGGAGCGTTCACGGCTCTCGGCAATGAGACCAAAGTCCTTCCACTGTTCGGCCGAGGCGAAATAGACCTTCATGCTCTGCTTCACATGCAGCGTGGCTGCGCTCAGGTCTACATTGCCGAAGACCTCAGTGCCCATGGCGATGTTCTCCGGATGGAGCGTCTTCACGGTGAAGTCGGTCAGCGCCTTGCAGCCGCTGAAGGCCTGATCGCCCAGCGACTCCACGCTGACGGGCAGTGCGATCTCGGTCAGTGCGGCGCAGTCCTTGAAGGTGGCGGCCCCGATGGCAGGCAGTTCCTCGGGCAGCACGATGCCTGTCAGTGCCTTGCAGCCGCTGAAGGCTTCGGCGCCGATGGCCTTCATGCTGGCGAAGAAGTCCACCTGAGTCAGCCGCGCGCAGTCCTTGAAAGCCCTTGCTCCCACCTGCTTCAGCGACTTGGGCAAACGGAGGGCCGTCAGTTGTGCGCAGCCGTTGAAGGCATCGTCGGCCAGTGCCGTCAGGCCGGTGAAGTAGTACAGTTCGTTGAAGGTTCTGATGTTCTGTCCTTGGAATGCGTTGCCCAGGCTCTCCACGGCAGCCGCCTCGCCATAGGTCAGGCGGCCGTCGCCGTCGGCATCCCAGTTGCTCAGACAGATGTTGCGCACGGTGGCATCGCTGAAACTCATGGCCTTGGCCTGATAGTTCTCCGGCTCAATGCCTACGACCACCTCGCGCCAGCCGTTGTAGCCGGAAGCACTGCCGCCGATGCCCTGGCCGTCGCCGGGCGTCAGGTTGGTCAGATAGTACCAGCCGTCGCTCTGTCCGCCCCAGCCCCAGTTGATGTAGTAGCGCAGGTTGCCGTCGTAGCCGTGGGCAATGAAGGCGTGGCCTGCCGACGAGTTGGCACCGCTGATGTAGATGGGGCGTCCGGCGGCCATTTCGGCATAGACGATGCGGTCCCACTCGGCGTCGCTGGTGATGTCGCTGGCGCTGTAGTACTTGACCTTCGAGCCGTAGCCGAAGTAGTTGCGTATGGCGTTGTAGACCTCGTATGACTGTGCTCCCGACGAGCCGCTGGTGTAGTCCATCTTGACGGCAACGCCGCAGTAGAGCATGAGTTGTGCTACGGCGGTCTTCTGCAGTTCGGTGGCCGAGCCGTAGGTGTCTACCATGTGATCCCAGTCGATGGGTGCCCCGGCTGCGATGCCGTCCACGTGTATGCCCTTGGTCCAGGTGTCGTAGGCAGGAATGGCGGCCTGCGTCTCCGTCACCGACTTCTCACGGTTGTAGTAGAGCAACTGTGCGAAGGCCGTAGCCACGCAGCCCGTCACCGAGCGGCTGCCGCCGTCGAGGGGGCACAGGCGGTTGTATGGGTCGCCCTGGCTCCACTTGCTCTTCATCATCGGTTCCACGCGGGGATGGGTGGGGATGACGTCGCTGATGACGGGTGCTCCGGCCTGTATGCGGGCCAACTGTGCGGCATAGTCGTCCAGCCACTCCTGCAGGGCCGGCGGCAACTGGTCGTAGTCGAACGAGCCGCTCTCGCAGTAGCCCAGCACGCTGATGGTCTGGTCGTCGCCCGACACGATGACGAAGCCCTCGCTGTCGCCACGGTCGAACACGTAGTAAGGTTCTGGTGCCGTCTGGGCTACGTGGCGTGGAGCCAGTCGCTTGGGGCTGGTTACGGCCTTTAGCCTCTTCTGCCCACTCTTGTTTTTCAAAAATTGCTCGGCCTTCTGCCTGGCCTCTTCTCTGCTGATGGGCTCTGCGTGTAGCGTCACTATGCTCGCCATGCATATCAGCAAAGCCAATGAGAAATGCTTCATAGTTATGTTTAAGTTAGTAATTACTGGGTGCAAAGATAGTGATTTTATTGAACATTGAACATTGAACATTGAACATTTTTGATTCTTCGGAAAGTTAAATTTGTATAATCCCGACTGAAATTTTCAATGTTCAATGTTCAATGTTCAATGATTTTTGTAACTTTGTGGGCAGAATTTGTCTACTAACTAAAAACCAATACACGTATGAAGGACTTAAAAATGTACATCAACGGCCAGTTCTGCGAGAGCAGCAACGGCAAGTGGATTGAAGTGTTGAACCCCTCTACCGAGGAAGTCATCTCCCGTCAGCCCGAAGGTACCATCGAGGATGTGAACCGTGCCCTTGATGCAGCCCGTGCCGCCCAGAAGGCCTGGGCCAAGACGCCTGCCATCGAGCGTGCCCAGTATCTGCTGAAGATGGCTGCCGGCATCAAGGCCCGTGAGGAGGAGTTCACCCAGATCATCATGCGCGAGCAGGGCAAGACCCGCAACTGGGCCTCCATCGAGGTGGGAGCCACCATTTCCTATTTCGAGTATATGGCATCGTTCGCCCGTCACATCGAGGGCGAGATCATCCCCAGCGACCGCCCCAACGAGACCATCCTGCTGACCAAGAAGCCCATCGGTGTCGTGGCTGGCATCCTGCCTTGGAACTTCCCCTTCTTCCTCATTGCCCGCAAGGCCGGTGCTGCCCTCATCGCCGGTTGCACCATCGTCATCAAGCCTTCGCAGTTGACACCTGAGAACTGCACCGAGTTCGCTAAGGTGGTGGCCGAGACTGGTCTGCCCGCAGGCGTCATCAATATCGTGACGGGCAAGGGGTCTGTCATCGGCAACGAGATGGCTGGCTCGCCGAAGATCGACATCGTCTCCGTCACCGGTTCCGTCTCTGCCGGCGAGAGCATCATGGCCGCCGCTTCGAAGAATATCACGAAGGTGTCACTCGAGTTGGGCGGAAAGGCTCCCGCTATCGTCTGCAAGGATGCCGACCTGGAGCGCGCTGCCCAGTGGATAGTCGACTCCCGCATTGGCAACAACGGCCAGATCTGCAACAACGCCGAGCGCGTCTACGTGCAGAAGGAGGTCAAGGAGGCCTTCACCAAGATACTGGTAGACAAGATGGCAGCCGTCAAGGTGGGCGACCCCTGTGCCGACGCCACTGTCGACATGGGTCCGCTGGTGGAGAAGCGTGCGCTGGAGAGCGTCACCGAGAAGGTGGAGCGAGCCATCAGCCAGGGCGCCAAGTTGCTCTGCGGCGGCAAGCGCGTGGGCGAGAAGGGCTACTTCTATGCCGCCACCGTGCTGGACAACTGCCGTCAGGACATGGACATCATCCACGAGGAGACCTTCGGCCCGGTGATTCCGCTGGTCGAGTTCGAGACCATCGACGAGGCTATCTGCATGGCCAACGACTGCGAGTACGGTCTGGCATCGAGCATCTTCACCAAGGATCTCAACATCGCCACCAAGGCCTGCCGCGAACTGGAGTTCGGCGAGACCTACATCAACCGCGAGCACTTCGAGGCCATCCAGGGCTTCCACGCCGGCGTGAAGAAGAGCGGCATCGGCGGTGCTGACGGTAAGCACGGCGTAGAGGAGTATCTCGTCACCCACGTGACCTATCTGGATACTTATGAAGATATGTAATCTATGAAAATCGGATTATTCGTACCCTGCTATGTCGACGCGCTCTACCCTGAGGTGGGCGTGTCGACATATCGCTTGCTGCGGAGCCTGGGGCTCGACGTGGACTACCCCGAGCGACAGACCTGTTGCGGTCAGCCGATGGGCAACGCCGGCTTCGAGCACATGGCGCAGCCGCTGGCGCAGAAGTTCGACGACCTCTTCTCGCCCTACGACTACGTGGTGGCTCCCTCGGCCAGTTGCGCCGCCTATGTGCGCTGCTTCCACCCCGGACTGATGAAGGGACGCTCGTGCGATGCTGCCGGCAAGACGGTAGACATCGTCGAGTTCCTGCACGACGTGCTGAAGGTAGACCACCTCAACGCCCGCTTCCCCTATAAGGTCAGCGTGCACAACTCGTGTCACGGCGTGCGCGAACTGGGCCTCTCGTCGCCCTCGGAGCGCAACGTGCCTAAGTTCAACAAGATCATCGACCTGCTCCATCTGGTCGAGGGCATCGAGGTGGTGGAGCCCGAGCGGCCCGACGAGTGCTGTGGCTTCGGTGGTATGTTCGCCGTCGAGGAGCAGGCCGTCAGCCGTCGCATGGGCATCGACAAGGCGCAGCGCCACATCGCCACCGGCGCCCAGTACGTCACCGGCCCAGACTCCTCCTGCCTGATGCACATGCAGGGCATCGCCGAGAAGGAGCACCTGCCCATCCATTTCATTCATGTCGTCCAAATATTAGCCGCCGGCCTATGAGTACACAACATGCAAAGGCTGCTGAGCGCTATCAGCAGCGTCCCGACGTGGTGGAACGCCACGACCAGACCTTCTTCGGCGTTCGCCAGAAGCGCGACCGTATGGCACAGGCGCTGCCCGAGTGGGAAGACCTGCGCGAGGCCGCCAGTCAGATCAAGAAGCACACCATCACCCACCTGGCCGACTATCTGGAGCAGTTCGAGCAGAACGCCACCCGCAATGGCGTCCATGTCCACTGGGCCCGCGATGCCCGTGAGTACAACCAGATTGTCTGCGACATCCTGCAGAGCCACGGCGTGAAGAAGGTGGTGAAGTCGAAGAGCATGCTCACCGAGGAGTGCCACCTCAACCAGAATCTGGAGAAACAGGGCATCGAGGTCGTCGAGACCGACCTGGGCGAGCGCATCCTGCAGATGATGCGTCTGGCTCCCAGCCACATCGTCATGCCCGCCCTCCATGTGCATCGTGAGGACATCGCCGCCTGCTTCCGCCAGTACGGCCTCCCCGTCGAGAGCGACGACCCGACGCATCTCACCTACGTGGCCCGCATGCACCTGCGCCAGCAGTTCATGGAGGCCGGTGCAGGCATGACCGGTGCCAACTTCGGCATAGCCGCCACGGGCGACGTGGTGGTATGCACCAACGAGGGCAATGCCGATATGTCCACCTCGATTCCCAAACTGCATATCGTGTCGATGGGCATCGAGAAACTCATCCCCGACTATTCCTCGATGGCCGTCTTCCAGCGGCTGCTGGCCCGCAACGGCACCGGACAGGAGACCACCGTCTACACCAGCCACTTCCGCGGCCCGCGCCCCGGCGGCGAGATGCACATCGTGCTCGTAGACAACGGTCGCAGCAGCATCCTCTCCAACCAGGAGCACTGGCAGACGCTCAAGTGCATGCGCTGTGGAGCCTGCATGAACACCTGCCCCGTCTATCGTCGCTCCGCCGGCTACAGTTACACCTACTTCATCCCCGGCCCCATCGGCATCAACCTCGGCATGCTGCGCGACCCGCGTCAATATAGCGACAACGTGTCGGCCTGCTCCCTCTGCTGCTCGTGCGACAATGTCTGTCCCGCCAAAGTCGACCTCTCCACGCAGGTCTACCGCTGGCGCCAGCAACTGGACTCCCTCGGCAAAGCCGACCCGATGAAGAAGATCATCTCCGGGGCGATGGCCTTCCTCTTCGACCGTCCGCAGGTCTACACCGCGGCGCTCCGCCTGTCGCCCGCCGCCAACTGGATTCCCGGCCCCGTCATACAGAGCAGTCTGAATCCCTGGGCCTACGGTCACCAGATGATGAAGTTCCCACAGAAGTCGTTCCACCAACTATGGAAGACCCTGCGCCCCCTAAGTTAGGGGGTTGGGGGTCTGAACAAGTACCCTATATAGAAAGAAATATGATAGAACAGAAAAGCACGGTGGGTCGTTCAGACCCCCAACCCCCTAACTTAGGGGGCATAGAGGCAAAACAACAGATACTCGACGCCCTGCGGCGTCACACCCGTGAGACCTACGATAAACCCGACCTCGGGTCGCTGAAGCCCATCACCTTCGCCGACCCCGTGGCCGAGTTCAAGACGAAGACCACCACCACCGCCGGTGCCCGCCTCATCGAAGTGAGCGAGGGCGCCGACCTCAACGCCGTCGTGCGCCAGGCCTACCCCGATGCAAAGACCATCGCCAGCAACCTGCCCGCCGTCAACGCCCAGTTGAACCCCGATACCGTTGCCCGTGCGCAGGAGTTGGAGCGGGCCGACGTGGGCGTCATCCGCGGCGAGATAGGGGTGGCCGAGAACGCCTGCATCTGGATTCCCCAGACCATGAAGGAGCGGGCCGTCTGCTTCGCCTCCGAGCAACTTGTCATCGTGCTCCGTGCCGACGCCATCGTCAGCAACATGCACGAGGCCTACGCCCGCATCGCCGCCTCGGCCGACTACTTCCGCGACTACAAGTTCGGCACCTTCATCAGCGGTCCCAGCAAGACGGCCGACATAGAGGGCGCATTGGTCTACGGAGCCCAGGCAGCCCGCGGCGTGACCGTTGTGCTCGAAAACACAAGATAATTTGCATTCGAAGTACAAAATAAGTCCGCAAAAGTTTGGCCGTTTCACTGAAAAAGCCTAACTTTGTAGCAAAGAAGAATCCAACCTATTGCTACCTTAAATTTACATGACTAAACAGGATACAAGAAAGAGAGATGTCGCGAGCGAGTGGCATCCCTCTTTTGGCATATAGGGTAATATTAGTTGATACCTTTCGGTCCATTTCGATGCGTCGGGATATGGGTAAGCATGAGCCGGCCTGCTACTAACCCTTGGTTTGCCCCGTGGTATCAAGGCACTCTCTGCGATGATCCTGTCCTTTAAACGCATACGCATACGTTTATGCGTTAAGCGTTTTTCAATAGGTTTAGTTGCGGAACACTAGCCCGTCGCCGAAGGAGTCGACGATGATGGGCTTTTCGCGCGAGACCTGATTGGCCAGCAGACGCTTCGACAGGTCGTTGAGCAGATACTGCTGGATGGCTCGCTTCACGGGGCGAGCACCGTAGTCGGGGTCGTAGCCCTCCTGTGCCAGCCAGTCTACGGCCTGCGGGGTCACCTCAAGGGTGAAGCCTTGCGGACGGAGCATGGCCTTCACGCGGTCGAGTTGGAGGGTGACCACCTGGGCTATCTCCTGTTTGGAGAGCGGCTGGAAGGTGATGATCTCGTCGATGCGGTTGAGAAACTCGGGGCGCATGGTCTGGCGCAGTTGCTCGCGGGTGGCATTAGAGGTCATGATGATGATGGTGTTCTTGAAGTCGGCGGTGCGGCCCTTGTTGTCGGTCAGACGGCCGTCGTCCAGCACCTGCAGCAGGATGTTGAACACGTCGGGGTGCGCCTTCTCTATCTCGTCGAACAGCACCACGGAGTAGGGCTTGCGGCGCACGGCCTCGGTCAGTTGTCCGCCCTCGTCGTAGCCCACGTAGCCCGGAGGTGCGCCGATGAGTCGGCTGACGGTGTGCTTCTCCTGATACTCCGACATGTCGATGCGGGTCATCATGGTCTCGTCGTTGAAGAGGTATTCGGCCAGCGTCTTGGCCAGTTCGGTCTTGCCCACGCCCGTGGTGCCCAGGAAGATGAACGAGGCGATGGGTCGCTTGGGGTCTTGCAGGCCGGCACGCGAGCGGCGCACGGCATCGCTGACGGCGGTGATGGCCTCGTTCTGGCCGATCACGCGGCGGTGCAGTTCCTCCTCGAGGTGGAGCAGTTTCTCGCGCTCGCTCTGCATCATGCGGGTGACGGGGATGCCCGTCCAGCGGCTGACCACCTCGGCGATGTCGTCGGCGGTCACCTCCTCTCGCACTAATTTGCTGCCCGACGAGGCGTTGAGCGTCTGCTGCGTCTGGGCGATGTGGGCCTCCAGTTCCTTCATCTTACCGTAGCGTATCTCGGCCACACGGCCGTAGTTGCCCTCACCTTCGGCGCGCTCGGCCTCATATATCAGGGTCTCCATCTGTTGCTTGTCCTGCTGAATCTGGTTCTCCAGTTGACGCTCGCCCTC
>JAFUST010000084.1 GCA_017467535.1 Prevotella sp.
ACAAATATGTACCTAATAATAACAAATTTGGTAACAATAGGAAAGGGATAATTTTTCTTTTGTTGATTATAAAGTATTTATTATTAGTCATTTACATTTCTTTTTCTTTCTTTTATTTTCTTTAGTTAGGGTTATTGGCGATGACTGGACATCTGCGGCACAGTTTGTCAATGAGCACCGTGCAGCGTGGAAACTTGTTTTTGACGAGTTCGGCGTTGATGCCCGTTTGGCTGAATCTGTTGTGTTTCCTGAACTGATCCGCTATTCTAAGTGGCAGGATGAGATAGAGACGGCTGCCGTCAACGGTCTCTATGTACAGCATGGCACATCAGGAGCCAACTTCTCGATAGGCCGTTTCCAGATGAAGCCCTCATTCGCTGAGGAGGTGGAAACGGCCTGGAACCAATCCGCTCTTTCCAAGGAATATGGTTTCGTCTTCAATCTCCAGGATGGGGTGGAGGCACGCCGCTCCCGCATTCGACGGCTTGGTACGTTGGAAGGCCAATGCCGTTACTTGGCCATTTTCATACGACTGCAATTCTTGTGCCATCCACAACTTCAGCCATTGCCATTGAAGGAACAGGCAGGGATGTTAGCGACCATCTACAACTGTTCTTTTTCAATATCTTGGGAACAAGCCTGCCGTCTGCGCCATCAGAGGACTTTCCATACAGATATGATTGCCACCCGCCATACCAGGAAGTATTGCTATGCCGATATTGCCCGAGCCTTTATTGACTCGTGAGTTTGTGGATATGTGAGATGGGTAGGGGTTATTCCTGGCACTCGTTTAAACGGCATCAAGGAGAAAACTCCATTAAAATTTGGTTTTCTCCTTGATTATTGCTACCTTTGCACCTGATTTTCGAAAATTATCATTATTAATAAGGTATATGGCAAAAATGAAAGGTGCCATCGTGGTGGATACCGAGAGGTGCAAGGGATGCCAGTTGTGCATCATCGCTTGTCCCCAGAAGGTTATCGCCCTGGCCAACAAAGTGAATCTGCACGGCTACCCCTACGTGGAGGCTGTCAACGAGGAGGCCTGCGTGGGCTGTGCCTCGTGCGGCATTGTCTGCCCCGACGGATGTATCACCGTGTATCGTAAAAAAGTGGAATAAAGCCCACCCCCGCCCTCCCAAAGGGAGGGTGTACTAAGTGAGTTTAAAAAAGTGAAAACAATGGAAACAAACAGTAAAAGTAATCAAACTCCCTTCCCTTCGGGAGGGGATGGGGGTAGGCCGGAGGCCATATTGATGAAAGGCAACGAGGCTATTGCCCATGCTGCTATTCGTTGCGGATGCGACGGCTATTTCGGCTATCCTATTACTCCGCAGAGTGAAGTCATCGAGACGCTGGCAGAACTGAAGCCCTGGGAGACCACTGGTATGCAGGTGGTGCAGGCCGAGAGCGAGTTGGCCTCTATTTACATGGTCTATGGTGCTGCCGGTGCCGGCAAGCGTGCCATGACATCTTCAAGTTCTCCCGGCATCGCCCTGATGCAGGAGGGTATCACCTACATGGCTGGTGCCGAGGTGCCGGGCGTGTTTGTCAACGTGCAGCGCGGCGGTCCCGGCCTGGGTACCATCCAGCCTTCGCAGGGCGACTATTTCCAGGCTACGCGCGGTGGCGGTAATGGTGACTACAAGGTGATTGTGCTGGCGCCGAACTCGGTGCAGGAGATGGCCGACTTCGTGGATCTGGCTTTCGAGTTGGCCTTCAAGTATCGCAACCCGGCCATGATCCTGAGCGACGGTGTGATCGGTCAGATGATGGAGAAGGTGGTGCTGCCGCCGCAGAAGCCCCGTCGCACCGACGAGGAGGTCATCCGTGAGTGCCCCTGGGCCTCTACGGGTAAGCCCAAGAACCGTGAGCGGGTGGTCATCACCTCGCTGGAACTGAAGCCCGAGGAGATGGAGAAGCGCAATATCGCCCTGCAGGAGAAGTACCGCAAGATACAGGAGAACGAGGTGCGCTATGAGATGCAGCAGTGCGACGATGCCGACTACGCCATCGTGGCCTTTGGCTCGGCTGCCCGCATCGCCGAGAAGTCGGTGGAGTTGGCCCGTGCCGAGGGTATCAAGGTGGGACTGTTCCGCCCCATCACGCTGTGGCCGTTCCCCACGAAAGAGATTGCCGCCCTTGCTCAGGGCAAGAAGGGCATCCTGGTGGCCGAGATCAACGCCGGACAGATGGTGTAGGATGTGCGCCTGGCCGTCAACGGCAGCGTCAAGGTGGAGCAGTTCGGCCGTCTGGGCGGCATCGTGCCTGATCCGGAGGAAATCGTTGAAGCATTGAAAACTAAATTGATGTAAGATGGATAGAAATCAGATTGTTCAACCAGAGAATATCGTCTGCAAGAAGCCGACGCTGATGAACGACAATAATATGCACTACTGCCCGGGCTGCTCGCACGGTGTGGTGCATAAACTCATTGCCGAGGTCATCGAGGAGATGGGTATGGAAGACAAGGCCGTGGGTGTATCGCCCGTAGGCTGTGCCGTCTTCGCGTACAACTATATAGACATCGACTGGCAGGAGGCTGCCCACGGTCGTGCTCCCGCACTGGCCACGGGTATCAAGCGCTGCTGGCCCGACCGTCTGGTCTTCACTTACCAGGGCGACGGTGACTTGGCTTGTATCGGCACCTGCGAGACCATCCACGCCCTGAATCGTGGCGAGAACATCGTGATCATCTTTGTCAACAATGCCATCTACGGCATGACGGGCGGACAGATGGCTCCCACGACGCTTATCGGTCAGAAGACGTCGACCTGCCCCTATGGTCGCGACCCGGAGATTCACGGCTATCCGCTGAAGATGGCCGACATCGCCGCCCAGTTGGAGGGCACGTGCTACGTGACCCGTCAGTCGGTGGAGAGCGTGGCCAGCATCAAAAAGGCCAAGAAGGCGCTGCGCAAGGCGTTTGAGGCTTCAATGGCCGGCAAGGGCTCGAGCCTCGTGGAGTTTGTTTCTACTTGTAACAGCGGCTGGAAACTGACGCCCGCCAAGGCTAATGAGTGGATGAAGGAGAATATGTTCCCGTTCTATCCGAAGGGTGACCTCAAAGATACAATCTAAGCCCCCTAAGTTAGGGGGGGATGGGGGTCTGAACAGGCGCAGATGCCCTTAGAGTATAATCATCAAATGGGTCTGATTCACGCTTGTTCAGACCCCCAACCCCCTAACTTAGGGGGCTTGTAAGTTATGAAGAAAGAGATAATCATATCAGGTTTTGGTGGTCAGGGTGTGCTCTCAATGGGTAAGATTCTGGCCTACTCGGGATTGATGGAGGACAAGGAGGTGACCTGGATGCCAGCCTATGGACCGGAGCAGCGCGGCGGTACGGCCAACGTGACGGTCATCGTGAGCGATGAGCGCATCTCGTCGCCCATCCTTTCGAAGTACGACATCGCCATCGTGCTCAACCAGCCCTCGCTGGAGAAGTTTGAGCCGAAGATCAAGCCGGGCGGCATTCTGATCTACGACAGTTACGGCATCATCAACCCGCCGACACGCAAGGACATCACCGTCTACAAGATTGACGCTATGGACAAGGCTGCTGAGATGAAAAACGGCAAGATCTTCAATATGATCGTGCTGGGCGGCCTGCTGAAGGTTTGTCCTGTGGTGGGCACCGGCGGTGTGGAAAAGGCTCTCTATAAGACCCTGCCCGAACGTCACCATGCGCTTATCCCTCTGAATATGCAGGCCATAGAAGAGGGCGGCAAGATTATTGAGGAAATGAAATAAAACAGAAATGAGCAATAAGAAAATGGCAGGAATCTCAAATTCCTGCCATTTTCTTGTTTATCTGGCCACCTCGGTGATTGGCTCACCTGAGCAGGCACTGGGCTGCTGGATGCGGAGCATCTGGCAGACGGTGGGGGCGATGTCGGTGATGTGCACCTCGCGACTGGTGGCTCCGTGCTCTACCTGCCAGCCGAAGAACAGCAGGGGGATGTGGGCATCGTAGGGGTTCCACGAGCCGTGAGTGGTGTGGGTGGGCGAGTTGTCGTCCCACCAGGCGTAGTAGTGGGGCTTCAAGATGGCAATCACGTCGCCCGAGCGGCCGGGATAGTAGCCCATCAGCACGCGCTCCAGTTGCAGTGGCGGCAGGGCGGAGAGGCGGGCCTGCTCGAAGTCGACGGCCGTGACCACCTCGGGCATGGCCTTCAGACACTCGACCACGGCCTCCTTCACCTGCTGTAGCGAGAGGCCCTGTTCGGCGATGGACTGGTGGTTGAGGAACACGCGATAGTCGAGCATGTCGTTCACCACGCTCTTCGTGGCACCCAGTTTGCGGGCCACGTGGTCCTCGATGGCCTTCACCGTGTTCTGAATCATCAGCGGGCCGCCGGGCAGGTGGTGCTCCTGCAGGAAGCGCCAGTTGTGCGACGCCCCGTGGTCGGCCGTCAGGAAGAGCAGGTAGTTGCCGCGGCCCACCTGCCGGTCGAGGGCCTTCAGCAGCCGGTCGATGTCGCGGTCGAGGACCAGGTAGGCCTCGTCGGTATGGTCGCCGCGGGTGCCCCATTCGTGGCCGATGACGTCGGTCTCCGAATAACTGATGCAGAGCATATCGGTGGCCTCGCCTTGCCCCAGACGCTCACCCTGCAGGGCAGCGATGGCCATATCGGTGGTGATGGTGCCGCAAAGCGCGGTGTAGCCGATGCGGCTGCCGGCCTGCTGCACCTCCTTGTTTTTCTTCAGCGCGGCGTTCACCTCCTTCACGTAGTCGGGCAACTGCTGCATGTAGTAGGTGCTGGTGATGAAGCAGAGGTTCTTCGTGTCCAGCCAGTAGGCGGCGTTGGCCGAGTGGCCGGCGGGGAAGATGGCGGCACGGTCCTTGTAGGACACGCCGACGACCTTCGAACGGAAGTCGGTGTGCAGGCGCAGTTGGTCGCCGATGGTCGTGGCCAGCAGGTTGCGCGGCGAGCGGTTGCCGTTGGCGAGGTTGCTGCCCACGGCCTTCTCGCTGTCGTCCTGACAACTGACCACGCGCCGGCCGTCGATGTAGAAGGTGTTGCCGCAGATGCCGTGATAGGCGGGGCTGGTGCCGGTGTAGGCCGAGGTGTGGCCGATGGCCGTCACGGTGGGCACGTAGTTGATCAGGCAGTTGTTGCACGAGTAGCCCTCGTCGACCAGCCGGTTGAAGCCGCCGTCGGTGAACTGGCTGCGGTAGCGGTCCAGGTAGTCCCAGCGCATCTGGTCGACCACGATGCCGACCACGAGGCGGGGGCGGGCGGTCTGGGCCAGCGCGAACTGCAGGGCGCAGACGAGCAGCGACAGTGTGAATGCAAGTCTTTTCATAGTTTCTTTTCCTTTTTTATTTCTGGTTACGTTTGAAGTCGTCGAGTTTCTTCTTCCAGTAGGCCCTCACGTCCGCCCACTTATAATAATAAGGTGTGGCGGTGGCACCGGCGGGCAGCGTGGCCTCACGCTCGTTGAGCAGGGCTTTCACCAGCACGGGGCCGTCGCCCTTCTTGGGCTTGTAGAAGATGAGTTGGATGTTGCAGGCCATGGGGAATATCTTGTAGTTCTGCCAGTGCAGGTCCAGTTCGTCCAGGTTGTCCACGCTCACGCCGCAGGAGTCGAGTTCCATCAGACAGGCCAGCGGCAGCACGCACACCTCGTGGCCGAAGCGCATCGTGGCCTGCGTCTTGCCGAGGGCCACGCAGGTGTCGGCCGTCTCGATGAAGTTGGTCAGCAGGTTGAACTGGCTGAAGGGCATCACGCCCCCCGTCTGCGGGGCGGCGCCGTAGTTCACGTACCAGTTCTGGTTGGCAATGCGCCAGAGGTCGTACAGTTCGTCGTTGGTGAAGAGGCGCATCAGGTCGGGAGCGTCGTCGTGGCTCTGCATGTTGACCGCCACCTTGAACAGGTCGCGCATCAGCGCCTTGCGGTCGAGACTGTCGGCCGCCCACTGCTGGTCGTTGAACAGCACCTCCGACAGCCGCTGCGGATGGGTGTTGCGGTCGGCAAACTCGGCGCGCAGCCGGCGCGTCTTGTCGCCGTTCTCGCGCACCGGCCCTTCCCACTCTTGGTTCAGGTAGTACTGCAGCGACTTGCTCACGTCGTTGTGGATGCGGGCCGTCGGGTTGGCCGCCATCAGTTCCTCGCACTCGGCCATCATAGACAGGATGCAGCGCTCCACGTTGGTCGAGCGGGCGTCGATGGGCAGGCCCTTGGTCTTGACGAATATCTCGGGGAAGTGCTCGGCAATGCGCCGGCCGATGCCGTGGTGCTGACGTTCGCCCACGGTGGTCAGGTCGCCCAGCCGCTTGTCGGTGGTCTTGTGGAACTGCTCCAACTGCCGCAGCGCCTCCTGTCCGTCGCGGCTCAGTTTGCCCTGCTGCCGGGCCTTGCGCAGCGGCTGGAGCACGTGCATATAGTCGTTCTTGCCGATCAGCCAGCGCGACCCGTGTCGACCATAGTGTGAGAAGTAGAACGGCACGTAGCCCTTCGGTGCCTTGGTGTAGCGGAAGTCAGGCAGTTGGCGGTTGTAGTCCACGTAGTTGGACCCGGCCAGAAAGGGGGTCTCTCTGATTTCCTCGCGAGCCGTCTTCGTCTGTGCCGAGACGATGGCGACCGCCGTGCAGAGGGTCAGGGTGGCAAGGATTCTTTTCATATTTTCCAAGATTTAATGTTCTCGGTGCAAAGTTACGGAAAGTTGAGAGCAAAACAAAAAGAATTTATTCTTTTTTTGCCGAGACGGAGTAAGTTCGCGCTCACAGAGCGCAAAGTTACGGAAAAATGAGAGAAATGCAAAAGAAAAGCACGCTTTTCTTTTGCATTTCCAAGACGAAGTCGTTTCAAACCGTCCCCCCTCAGCCACGGGGCTTGCGCAGTGTCTCGACGATGCGCGCCATTTGATTGGGAATGCGAATCTGCTGAGGACACTTGGGCAGACACTCCTCGCAGTCCTGACACTGATAGGCCCACGCTTGACGGTCGGGGAGCGCCTGCTGATAGCCGTCAATGAATTGTTGCTTACGCTCCATGAAGTCGGCAGACGATCTGTCGGGCAGGGGGAGCAGGTGGCTGTTGACGGCCTCGTTGTAGTAAGCGAAGTTGGCGGGAATGTTGACACCGTAGGGGCAGGGCATGCAATACTGACAGGTGGTGCAGGGTATGGTGGGGAAGCCAGACATCTGATCGGCGATCTCGGCCAACAGTTGGTTCTCTGCACTGGTGCAGGCTTCGAGCGGCGAGAAGGTCTCGATATTGTCCTGCAAGTGGTCCATGCGGTTCATGCCGCTCAGCGTGGTCAGAATGTTGGGGTAGGAACCCACCCAGCGGAAAGCCCAGCGGGCAGTGCTGTCGTTGGGGCGTACGGCCTTGAGACGATCGGTCAGTTCCTGTGCCATGCGGCCAAAGGCTCCGCCGCGCAGAGGCTCCATGATGACGCACTGCACCCCTTTCTTCTCACATTTCTCATAGAGGTATTCTGCATCGGCATCGTGCTTGCGGCCCAAGGTGGCGTGACGCCAGTCGAGGAAGTTCATCTGGATTTGACAGAAGTCCCAGTGGTACTCCTCCTGACGGTCCAGAAGCCAGTCGAAGTCGGCTACGTTGCCATGATACGAAAAACCTAAATGCCTGATGCGGCCTGCCTCGCGCTCTTTGAGCAGGAACTCGAGGATGCCGTTGTCGAGGAAGCGCCCTTTCAGCGTATCCATGCCACCGCCGATGCTGTGGAGCAAGTAGTAGTCGATGTGGTCGACCTTCAGTCGTTCGAACGACTGCTCGTAGAGCCGCTTCGACTCGTTGAACGGCCACAGCCGGCGGTTTTGGTTAGACATCTTGGTGGCTATATAATATTGTTCGCGTGGATGGCGTGAGAGAGCGTTGCCCGTGAGCACCTCCGACTGTCCGCCCATGTACATCGGTGCGGTGTCGAAATAGTTGACACCGTGTTCGATGGCATAGTCCACCAGGCGGTTCACTTCGTCCTGCTCGCGTGGCAGTCGCATCATGCCGAAGCCCAGGAGAGATATCTGCTCGCCTGAGCCGTGCTGGACGCGATAGGTCATGCGATGGTTGCTGTCAGGCTGGGCCTGTGGCCTCTTGTCGGCCAGGGCAGTGAATGGCTCCAGGGCCATCATGGCCAGGGCAGAGCCTGTGCCGATGCCGAGATGCCGCAGGAAGTCGCGGCGGCTTATGTTTGCTCTCTTGTCGTCCATATCAGAAGTTGCAGTTAATGCCTGCCATGAAGGTGGCGTGGGGCATGGGGTATCCGAGGTTGATCTCATAACTCTGCGCCAGCAGATTCTCGCCGCGCAGCCAGAGGTTGAGCGAGTTGCTCACGGCATAGGTGACGGCGGCATTGAGCAGACAGACGTTCTCCTTTTGCTCAGTGGCGCCTACAAGCGTGTACAGGCCGTTGAGATACTGCAAGCCTGCGTTGACCGTCCACCGCTGGCAGCGGTAGTCGGCTCCGAGGAAACCTTTATAGGTGGGGGCGGCGACGACGGGATGCTGCATGTGGAGCCAGGAGTGGTTGGTGTTGAGGCGCCAGTGATTGTTGATGCGCCAGGCGGCTTCAAGTTCGACGCCGTAGTTCTCTATCTCGCCCGTGTTCACGTTCTTGCCGGCAACAGTCTGAATCATGTTGTCGCCCTTGATGTAGAAGAGGTTGGCACCGTAGTTGATGTCGCCGATGCGATGCTGCCACGACAGTTCGTAGTTCCACAGACGTTCGGCCCGCAGAGAGTCGTGATTGGCAGTGCCGTACAAGTACATCTCCTTGGTATTCGGGTTGCGGAAGCCCTTGCTGGCCATGGCCCTCAGGTCGCCATGTTCCGTGAGTCGGGCAACTGCTCCAATCTGGGGAATCCATTCGCCGCCAGCGGTAGAGTGGTGGTCGTAGCGCAGGCCGGCGTCGACGGTCAGCCATGTGGCCAGATCTTGGCGGAAGTCCAAGTAGCCGGCAATCTCGTTCTCGTGGGTATGAGCGCTCTGCATGAGTCGGCGCGGTGTGGTCACAACCGCACCCGTCTGCCGGTCGGTGTAGTAGGCACGGCCATAGATATGCTGATAGTCGACGCCGACAGTGACGCGGTTACCCTCGAAGAACTGGGCACTCTGATACCACGAAACACCGGCAACGGCGTCCTTCGAGCGGAACAGGTCGGTCTGAGGCGTGGCGACACCGTCGTTATTGTAGCCGTCGTTGATCTTATGGCGACCGAAGTTGTCGTAGATGCTCAGTGCGCCGATGGTGTGTTCGTAGTGGTTCTCAATGACCAGGCTGGCAGCGCCACGGGTGATCCACTGGTCGTTCTCCAGTTTGGGCTGGCTCACGGTGCCGGGATTGCTCGCATTGAAGTGGGTGAGGTCAAGGTCGGCATAGACATCCCAGTTGGGGGTGAGGTCGTAAGCCAGTTTCAGATAGCCGCCATACTGTTCGAATCCCATGTTTGCACGATGGTTGTCCGTGCGGCTGTATTGGGCAGCAACGGTCGAAGAGAACTTGCCGGCACGCACCTGATTGGAGACTTCTGCCTGAGTGGAGCCATAACTGCCTGCGCCGAGGTTGATATGGGTCTTGACACCATCGTCGTGCATCGAACGCGTGACAATATTCATCACGCCGCCCATCGCGTTGGAGCCATAGAGCACGGAAGCCGGGCCGCGCAGCACTTCCACGCGATCGGCCATCAGTGTCTGGTAACTGTCGCTGATGGGATGGCCGAAGACACCACTGTACTGCGGGTGTCCGTCGATAAGTACCAGCATCTGGCCGGCACCACCGGCAAGGCCACGCACGCTGATGCCGCCAGCGGCACCTGTGGATACGCCGTAGCCCATCATCGAACGACTCGTGATCATCACTCCTGGCACCTGCTGCATGACGGTGGGCAGGACGGAGATTTGGTTTTGTTGGGTCAGGACATCGCGTCCCACGACACTCACCGTCATGGCCAGATGGCGGGCGTCTACGGCATTGCGCGTACCGGTTACTACAACTTCCTGCAAAGACAGGGAATCGGCCGTCTCTTCTGCGTACATCGTAGTGCTTGCCAGACCGCACAAAAGTGCTAAAAAAGATTTATAATACATCTTATTGGTAGTTAGTTAGTTTATTTGTTGCCTGCAAATATACACATTATTTGTGAAATATATGCGCTGTAGGAGTTTTTTTTCGAAAAAATGTGTATCTTTGCATCCGTGAAGGATAGATTGGCGCGAGTTCTTTCTGTTTTTCACTTTGACGGGAGTCGGATTAACGGTGATATTAATATAGATTGAACATGAAAATGAACAAACAGCGAATTGTAACGTGGATGACCATGCTCAGCGTTGTCGGCATGGTGATGTTGGCCACTTCTTGTATGGACAAGTTGCGCAAGTTGACAGGGAACGACCAGGAATGGGTAGAGACAACGGACCCGCCTTGTGTGCAGGCTGATACCAGAGAGGAGCCGGAACCTCTGTATATAGAGAGTGTGGAAGGTGACAGCGAGGATGATGGCTATACGCCGGTGGTCAATGCCATCAAGGCTGGTAGCGACGGGGGCGAGTTTCGCCAACTGGAGTCGGGGGAGATTGTCTACATCTATCCTGTGAGCGAGATATTTGCTCGCAATATATGGGTGGAGGACACCGATGGGACCGTGTACTACATGGATGTTTCGGGATGTCGTATGCCGAGCAGTCAGGCTCCCGATGGCTTCTTTACTGACGGCCGCGGGGCTTGGGATCAGCAGCGCCAGCCCGTGAAGCAGCAAATCGGTGCTACGGCTATGAACCACACCTACAACGACTCCCGGCAGGGCATGGAGTCGGATCAATGGATCTTCCACGTCAGCGAAGATGGCAGTGGTACGGCCGAGCATCGCTATTCGTTTGGCAGCGAGGAACGCTTCAACTGCGCTTCGTCTGGTGTCAACACGTTCACGCTGGTTCGTGAGAACGACGACTTCGTGCAGTGCCACGTGGTGTTGATGGAGCAGGGCCGTCAGGTGCGTATTTCCGGTGGTGGACAGTCAAAGACATTCTATGCCGAATAGGTAATAACCAGGTAAACGCTCAGTTCGATGAGCAGGAAGAAGGCGCCGCAGCAGTCGCCGGTATAGCCGCGCAGCCGGCGCCATACGAAGAGATAGAGGAAATACATGGTCAGGCAGGGCACGAACAGCAGCCACTGCCAGTCGATGCGGTCGTGCAGCAGATAGACATAGATGCCCATCGGCAGCAGGCCCTGAACGGCCAACAGAATACCAGACAGAAGGCTCATGCGGCGATAGACCGTGTGGGCCTTCGATGTTTCTTCGGTGCGGGCGTAGGGCATCATCTGTGTCATCTGGGCTCCCAGCATCTTGGCGTAGGGGTCGGCGGCCAGCACGGTCAGCGCGGCCATCTTTGGCGGCAGGTTGAGCAGGCAGAGGTAGAGCAGGGCGACATAGAGGATGAGGCCCAGCACGCCGTAGGTGCCGATGTGCGAGTCCTTCATGATGGCCAGTATGCGCTGTCGGTCGCTGCCGCCTCCGCCGAAGCCGTCGAAGAAGTCAGCCAGCCCGTCTTCATGCAGGGCACCCGTCAGCAGGATGCGGGCGACGATGGCCAGCAGCACAACGACAGACCAGGGCAACAACTGCGGCCCGAAGAAAAGCACGGCTGCCATCACGCCACCGGTGAGCCAGCCCGTCAGCGGCCACCATTCCACGACCGATGAATAGCACTGGCGGGGCGGCTGGTGCAGTCGCCAAAAGGGCAGGCGGGTGAAGAAGATGAAGGCCGCCCAAGGGCGGTCGTACCACTTAAAAATATTTAGTGATGTTTGCATTCTGGAAGTTATTCATTTCGTTGATCATACGCACAGCAGAGTCGACAATGGGGTAGGCACAGAGGGCGCCCGTTCCCTCGCCCAGTCGCAGGCCCAGGTTGAGCAGCGGCTTGGCGCCGAGGGCATCGAGCATGCGCTTGTGGCCGCTCTCGTCGCCGCAATGACAGAAGATCATGTTGGCCTTCGCCTCTGGTTGCAATTGGCAGGCGGCCATTGCGCAGGCCGTCATGATGAAGCCGTCTATTAATATAATAAGGTGTAGTTCGGCCGCACGGAGCATCGCCCCGATGGCCGCCACCATCTCGAAGCCGCCGAAGTAGCGGATGAGCGAGTGGGCGCTGGGGGGGAAGTCGCTGCGGGAGAGAAAGCGTGATACGCTTTCGGACAGGACGATCTTTTTGTGGCGGATGCCGGCATCGCTGAGGCCTGAGCCGGCTCCGATGCAGTCTTCGAGCGGGATGTGGCAGAAAAGGTGCATCCAGATGCTGGATGGCGAGGTGTTGCCGATGCCCATCTCGCCGATGCTCACGATGTTGCAGCCCTTGACTGCACAGCCGTCTATCAGGTCGGCCCCCACGCCGAGGGCTTGTTCGTATTCCTGCTCGCTCATGGCCGGTTCGTAGCGGAAGTTCCTCGTGCCGCGGGCTATCTTGCGGTCGATGATGCCCGGCGTGGACGAGAGATCATGATCCACGCCCACATCGACGATGCTGAGGTCGAAGCCGTGCTGGCGGCAGAACATATTCACGCCGCCGCCGCCACGGGTGAAGTTGATCATCTGTTGCCAGGTCACTTCACGGGGACTGACACTCACGCCTTCGCGTTCGATGCCGTGGTCGCCGCCCAAGAGCAGGTGGCAGGGGTGTTCCAGCCGGGGTTCCAGCGTCTGCTGGATCATGCAGATCTGCATGGCCAGTTCCTCCAGCCGGCCCAGCGAGCCCTTCGGCTTGTTCAGATTGTCTATCTTTGCTTGTATCTCGTCTTGAAGTGTCATAATCAGTGTCCTTTGATTCTCACTGCGATGCCGCTGACCATCAGGATAACCTCGTCGGCCTGTTCGGCCACGTACTGGTTCATCCAGCCCTGCAGGTCGGTGAATTGGCGTTGCACCTTGTTCTCGCTCACGCCGCCGCTGCCTATCTCGTTGGTCACGAAGATAAACGTGGCGTCTTGCTGCGTGAAGCGGTCAAACTCTTCCTTGGCTGTTTGAAGCGCCTTTTCTGCGTCCTGGACATCGAAAAACAGGTTGGTCAGCCAGAGCGTGATGCAGTCGATGAGCACCACGCGGCCCTTCACGTCGTGTCTGCTCAGCCAGCGTTCTTCCTCGATATTGTTCCATTGTGGGCCTCGCCGCTGCTGATGGATGGCCACGCGGTGGCGAAATTCCTCGTCCCAGATGTGGGCCGTGGCCAGATAGACAGGCTCCTGACTCAGTGCCAGGGCCATCTCTTCGGCCTGTCGGCTCTTGCCTGAGCGTTGGCCGCCTGTTATCAAGATAATCTTTCCCATTCTTTGCAGATTTTGGCTGATGATGTTACAGGATTGTATAGCAGTGGCAAAATTACGACATATTTAGGACATACGCAAATAAAAGGCCTAAAAAATGCTGACGGTCTCGATAGGAGACCGTCAGCAGATGTTACTTCTTGGAGGGCACAAAACTCTCCCAAGTCTGGTCGTCGTAGTAAACTCTTATCTCAGTAACGCGGCGCGCAGGCTTGTCAACATATTTTACCTCTTCGCGAATGATTTCGGGATGTGTGTTTCTGACACTATTATGATAAGGTGCCGCCTGCGGAGAAAATTGAGCGGGCGGGGTGGTAGGAGAGGTGGGCACATCAAAATCGAACAACGACTCTTGAGCCCCGGATGCGGAATTGGCGACTGTCGGCTTGTTGGTTTCTACGCCTCCGACGCCTCCATCACCGGCGGATGACTGATACATGGGTCCGCTGCCAAACATCAGCCAGTCGAGACTGATGTCAGGAAATTTCTTTTTGATGCTTTCAATGATGTTGATGGTGGGGCGGGTGCGATCGTTGAAGATGCCGCTCAGGGTTGCCGGCGTCGTTCCGATGTAACTGGCGAACACCTGTTGGGTCATGTGTTGCGCCTCCATAATCTGTCTGATTCTGTCCTTCATCTTGTGATAAGTTCGTTTTGGGGGCATTTTGGCCCCTTTTCGTTTCAGTTTACAAAGGTAAAACAAAAAAATGAGACCTGCAAGTTTTTAAAGAAGAATTTACGCTTTTAAAGTTTAAATTTTCTGTTTTGAATTTGTGAATGCAAACCTTTAGAAGGGTGAAATGTGTGGTTTAAATTCGTAAAATTAAATATTGAGGACTTTAGTTTGTCAAAGTGAAAAGGCGCGAATTAGGGCAAAATAACTGGCTTTTAGCAACTTACGCTCTATCGTAGAGTGCTTTAAAGCCGAAGCGTTCAGGCTTTTAAATGCCTTAAACAGCGGGGAAACCCCGATTTATAAAGGGTTTCTTATTGATTATTTGAAATTCTGGAAAAACTTGCTTCGAGCGTCTTAAATCTTCGATATTTAAATAAACGAATTGACTTTCAATAAGTTATGAAGATTAAACCGACGATGTATATTTATCGTTTTAATAATTCAAACCCGTTGGTTAAAGGTTTTAAAACTCATACATTAAACAATTTAAACCGAGGGCTCTCAGTTTTAAAACCCATAATTCCGCCCGTTAATTCGGAAACGTGAATCGTCTTTAAACTTCCGAATGAGCGGTTTGTAAACCGTAAAAATCGTTAAATGTAAATTCGGGGTAAGCGAAAAGAGCCAATTTCCTCCTCCTTGAAAAATTCTGGGCGAGCGTTCAGGACGCTCGAAATTTTCAATTCTCAGGGGTAGTTATTTTGGCTGAAAACCTTGGTTTTATGCGGGTTTCAGGCCAAAAAAAGCACCCTTGGCGGGTGCTCATTCTGGGTGAAAAACAGGGTGATTTTAGTGCAAAATGTAAAAAATCAGTTCCTTCATTAACTCTCCTGGCGGGGTGTTTGGGTTGTCCAGACCCTTACTTTTGGCATCTATTTCGCGTAGTTTGGAGATTATCTGCATTGTTTTCAGGGCCGTGTAGTTTCTCATGCCGGTCATGTAGTCTTTGGCAGCCCACGGAGATCTCAGATCCAGCCACTGGGCCACAGCCTCCTGGCTCTGTTTTTGCGGACAGTAATAAGCCAGCATCAGATTCTGGAAGTAGTTGAAGAGCAACGGGAGAAACGAGTAGATGCTGCCGGCCTTCGGATTCTTGTCAAAATAATTGATAATCTGATTAGCCTTGAAGATGTTGCGATTTACGATGGCATCCCTCAGTTCGAAACCGTTGAAGTCCTTGCTCACTCCTATCTGGTCTTCCACCACTTGGGGCGTGATGCGGCGGTCGTTCTCCGGCAGCGCGATGAGCACCTTGTCCAGTTCGCTGGTCAGTCGGCTCAGGTCTGATCCGATGGCGTCGGCAATCAGTTGGGTTGATTTGGGGTCGATGCCCACACCCTTGCGCTTCAGGTAGCCCTCGATGAAGGCCGGCAGTTCGCGTTCCTTGATCTTGTTGCTCTCGAAGATGATGCCCGCCTGCTGGATGGCTTTCACGTATTCACGCTTCCGGCCGTCTATTTTGCCGTTCTTGTGGCAGATGACGAGCACGGTGCTGGCCAGTGGCTGCTTGGCATACTTCTCCAGGGCATCGGTGTTCTTGATGTTTTGTGCCTCTTTCACGATGACCACCTGTCGTTCGGCCATCATCGGGTAGCGGCGGGCCGCATCGGCTATCTGCGAGGCGTTGGCGTCGCTGCCGAAGAGGACGGTCTGGTTGAAGTCGCGCTCCTCGGGCTGCAGGGCGTGTTCGGCTATGTAGTCGCTGATCTTGTCGATGTAGTATGGCTCGTCGCCCATGAGGTAGTAGATGGGGCGGTATTTTCCCTCCATCAGTTCCTTCATGATGCTGTCGTAAGTCATATTTCTGGTCTCGGCCATTTGTTTCTCAGATTTATTTAGTATCTTTGCAAACGATTTCAGTCTGCAAAGATACAAAATAAATGGAAATAAACCTACCACCATACGAAATAAAATTTCGCGAGCAGGGCGGAAAGCGTCAGATTTTCGACTTTCTGCGCCGCAAATACGTGGCGTTGACGCCAGAGGAGTGGGTGCGCCAGCATTTCGTCCACTATCTGCTGACGTGCAAGGGCTACCCCAAGGGTCTCCTGGCCAACGAGGTGGAACTGGTGGTGGGCGAAAAGAAACTGCGGTGCGACACCTTGCTATATAGCAGAGCGTTGCAACCGCAGATGATTGTTGAGTATAAGTCGCCGGAGATAGAACTGACCCAGCGCGTGTTCGACCAGATTACGGTCTACAATTTCCTGCTCCACGTCGACTATCTCGTCGTGTCCAACGGCCTTCAGCACTTCTGCTGCCGAATGGACTACGAGCGACAGGCCTATACCTTCTTGCAGGATATACCCGACTATGCTGACCTTTAGTCCATGTCGTTGGCGTCGGTCGTCTTCTTCGACGAGGCCGTCTTGCGGGCCGTCGTTGTAGAGCGCTTGCGGGTCTTCTTCTCCTCCACCACGGGCTTCTCGGTCTTGATGCCGGCCAGTTCGGGATCGATCAGGATACGGCCGCAGTACTCGCAGACGATGACCTTCTTGTGCATCTTGATGTCCAGTTGACGCTGTGGCGGAATCTTGTTGAAGCAGCCGCCGCAGGCATCACGCTGCACGTAGACGATGCCCAGTCCGTTGCGGGCGTTCTTGCGGATGCGCTTGAAGGCGGTCAGCAGTCTTGGCTCGATCTTGGCCTCCAGGTCCTTGGCCTTGTCCTTCAGTTTCTCCTCTTCTGTGCGCGTCTCGTCCATGATCTCGTCCAGTTCGCTCTTCTTGATCTCCAGGTCGGCCTGCTTGCCGTTCAGCACCTCCTGTGCCCCCTGCAGTTCCTCCTTTTTCTCGTCGATGCGCTTCTGGGCGTCGTTGATCTTCTTGTTGCAGAGTTCGATTTCCAGCGATTGGAACTCTATCTCCTTCGAGAGCGTGTCGTATTCGCGGTTGTTGCGCACGTCGTTCAGTTGCTGCTTGTAGCGCTCCACGCTGTTCTGAGCCTCGATGATCTCGCCTTTCTTCTGCGAGATGGCGCGCTCAAACTCGCCTATCTCGTTCTCGATGCGCTCGATGCGGGTGGTCAGGCCTTCTATTTCGGCCTCCAGGTCTTCCACCTCCAGAGGCAGTTCGCCGCGCAGTGCTTTCTTCTCGTCGATGGCCGAGAGGGCCGTCTGCAGTTGGAAGAGGGTCTTCAGTTTCTCTTCCACTGACAAGTCTGTAGGATCTTTCTTTGCCATGATGTTCAGCCCCCCTCTTGTTCCCCCGTGGGGGAAAGGCCGTGGTCAGGGGCATGGGCCTTGTTATAAATAGATGATTGGATTCGTGGTTGTCTCGGCGATGTAGGTTGGCACGCCCGGGCAGTCGCGCCGGATGATGTCTTGGAAGACCTCGGTGGTGAACTGCTCGCTCTCGTAGTGGCCGATGACGCATATCTGTATCTCCTGCTCGTGGCCGAAGTACTGGTGATAGTGCATCTCGCCGGTGATGAAGGCATCGGCCTTCTGGCGGATGGCCTCGTCGAGGACGAAGTCGCCCGCTCCGCCGCAGATGGCCACCGTCCTGACGGGTCGCTGCAGCAGTTCGTTGCAGTGGGCGCACTTCACGCCGAAGCGCTCCTTCACCAGTCGGACGAAGTCCTCCGCCGCCATCGGGCAGGGTAGGGTGGCCATCACCCACTGGCTCTGCTTCGGGGCCTCGCCCATGGGCTGTATGGCCTCCGTGTTCCGTCCGACGAGTCGCTCGGCCATCTTCCAGTTGACGCCCCCCTGGGCGTTGTCCAGGTTGGTGTGCATCGATATGACGCAGATGTCGTGCTTGATGGCCCGCCGCACGGTGCGCTGCACGTCCGTCTGATCGCTCACCTGCTTCAGGCCGCGGAACAGCAGCGGATGGTGGCTCACCACCAGGTTGCAGCCCCTGCTCAGGGCCTCGTCGATGACCTTTTCGGTCACGTCCAGACACAACAATGCCCCTGAAACCTCCGCCTCTGTCAATCCAATCTGCAGGCCAGCATTGTCCCAACTTTCCTGCAGCGGCAGGGGCGCGAATCGTTCAAGGGCGCTCAGCACTTGTTCTATTTTCACGCTTCTTTTCGCTTTTAGGCTGCAAAGGTAGTCATTTTCTTCCGAAAACGACCCACCCGGGCCTCATTTTAAACCATCTTTAACACTCCTGCCCCTCACCAGTCCCTCAGCAGTTCCTCGGCCTCTATCAGGTCCTCCACGTCATCGGGCAGGTCGGGGAAGAAGTTGTAGCCCGTCCGCTCCTCCACGTCGTCCACCGAACAGGCCCGCTCGCGCCAGGGCTGTCTGTTCCCGTCGTTGCGGAAGATGAATCCGATGGCCTTGCGCTGCGGCTTTTCGCGGTAGACCACCTTGAAGAATCCGCTGGGCACCTGCACCCTGTTGCGCCCGATGAATCTGGGCTCGCCCTCATAGATGGGGCCGCACACGACGGTCACCTCGCCATAGCGGCGGGCCCACGTGCGGCACTGCATCTCCAGCGCGTTCCAGTCCTCCTTGTTCAGCCCGTGGTTCTGCGGGCAGATGTTCGTCATCAGAAACGACTCCGTCATCGCCTGCTGGTCCCACTTGTTGTCGCCTGCGGGGCACATGTGCCCCCGGTCGTAGCGCGAGTTGTAGTAGTCCTGATAGGTGGCGCGCGGGGCCGGCACGTCCGTGTCCTCCTCGAATCGCTCGTTCTGCCGCTGCAGGTCGCCGTAGGTGTGGGCCTTCGTCAGCGTCCAGGCCACCCAGTTGGGCGTCTTCCGCTGCTTGTTGTACGAGGTCACGTAGCCCCGCCTCTCCAGCATGATCTCCGATGTGCCCCGGCCCACCCGCTGCTTCAGCAGGTTGACGGGTCTGTTGGGTGCCTGCTGCAGGGCGGGTGTGGCAGCCAGCGTCTCTATCTGTTCGGTCTCCGCCGTCTGCTGTTGCGGCTGTCCTTTGCAGGCGGCCAGCAGGAGCAGTGCCGAGAGTAGGGTGATGGAAAACTTGTTCATGATGGGTGCAAAGGTAGTCAATTTCCTGCAATCCTGCAAGTAGTTTCGCCGAAAAAGTCATGCGCGCCGCCTGCCGCTGAAGTGTTCCAGGGGGTGGAACATTTTGTTCCAGAGGCTGGAACATTTTGTTCCATGGGGTGGAACATTTTGTTCCGACGCTCCGAACAACCTGTTCCAAGGCCTCGAACAACCTGTTCCAAGGCCTCGAACATTGTGTTCAGAGCCTTTGAGCACGCTGTTCAGTGGCTTCGAACGTGTGCTTCTGCCGCCCGGCACAGATGCTGCCGCCGCTTGGCTCGCCTCGTTCCACTGGCCGGCGCGTCTGCCGCGGTTTCGCGTTCTGCTGCTCCGGCGCGCTGCGCTTTTTTGCAAAAATGGCTGATTTTGACTAAAAATGAGCACTTTTTTTAGTGAAAAAATGTAAAATCTATCACATCTATCACCATATCTGTCATCACTCAAACCTCGATAAACAAAGGAAAGTGATAGATGTGACAGATTTTTTTCAAAAATCTCTGTGTAGGAAAAAACGGCCTTTTCGTCCTCTGCCGACAGTCCGACGGAGTCGTCCGGCTACTTCCGTGTATAAAACAGTTGGGCAAAATCAATGTTCTAAAAAAGCGCTCCTCATGTTCAAAAATCTGTTAAAGCAATGAAATTACCCCCCCCCTTATTTGTTAAAAAGGATTAAATAAAGGTTTATATATTGGTGGTATTATTGTCTATTTAGGTAAAAACCATTAAATTTGTACAATATTTCTGTTCTTTGCATCTTCCTTTTCAAGTTTACTTGAAAGGCGATGCCAGAGGAGAAGAGATAATGACGATAAAAGGATGACGAAAAGTCAGAGTTGTAGAAAATTATTTGGATTATTGGTGATGCAAGTTTGCCTGTTGGCTTTCAGCAACCGCATCACTGCCCAAGGCCCCGCGGACTTGGCCTTTGTCGATTCTGTGGCACCGTCTCAGGTGGCCGTGCGCACCAATCTGCTTTGGTGGGGCACCTTGACCCCCAACGTGGGCGTCGACTTCCGGCTCAGTCCCAAGTGGTCTCTGGGGGTCAACGCCGGCCTCAATCCCTGGACATTCTCCGAAAACAAGAAGTGGAAGCACCTGCTCATAGCGCCCGAGTTGCGCCACTGGAACAAGCAGACCTTCCAGACCCCCTCCTCCTACTGGGGCCTGAATGCCTTCTACAGCCACTACAACGTGGGCCACGTGAAGTTCCCCTTCGGCCTCTACCGTGAAGTGCGCGACCATCGTCTGCAGGGCGATCTCGTGGCGCTCGGCCTCTTCTATGGTCGCACCTGGCGGCTCAGCCGTCTGTTCCGCATGGAGGCAGAGTTGGGTCTCGGTGGCGGCTATACGTGGTACGACAAGTTCGAGTGTGCCGTCTGCGGCACCAAGGTCGGCGACGACCGCAAGGCCTTCCTGGTTCCCAAGTTGGCCCTCAATCTGGTGCTCGATCCCGGCAGGAAGGTTCGCATCGGGCGGCCCGTCATCATCGAGCCGGTAGACACCGTCGTGCCGGAGAAGGTGGAGGTGCTGCCCGTGCTGAAGTCCAGGCCCCTCAAGCCGCAGACACAGGGCGACGTGCTGATGGCCGACAATGCCGTGCTGCAGGAGTTCTCACACTACAAGCCCTACGACCGGACCCGCGTCATGCGGCGTGACTCCGGTGCACTCTTCGTCCACTTCACCGTGGGCAAGGCCGAACTGGGCCGCGGCTTCCGCCAGAATGCCGAGACGCTCGACCGCATCGTCAGCATCACCCGCCAGATCATGGCCGACCCGAAGAGCAACGTGCGGCTGATCCAGATCATCGGCTTCGCCTCCATCGAAGGCCGCGTGCAGCCCAACGAGCAGTTGGCCCAGCAGCGTGCCGAGGCCCTGAAGCGCTACGTGCAGCAGCAGACCGGCGCTGCCGACTCGCTGTTTGAGTTGAACAACGGCGGCGAGGCCTGGGCCGAGTTCCGCGACCAGGTGGAAGAGATGCTGGAGCAGGGCCGCGGCGATGCCGCCCAACTGCGCCAGGTGCTGGCCGTCATCAGCGAGGAGCCCGATGCCGACCGCCGCGAGCAGCGTCTGCGCCGCTTGAACGGAGGCCGCACGTGGCAGTACATCAAGCAGAGCGTGCTGGCCGACCAGCGCAACTCCGGCTATCTGCGCATCTATTTCGACCGTGTGCCCGACCGTCAGGCCGAGCAGATCAACCGGGCCGCCGCCCTCCTGCAGCAGGAGCGCTACGACGAGGCCCTCTCTATATTAAATAAGGTACGCGAGGACCAGCGTTCGTGGAACGCCCTCGGCGTTGCGCTCTACATGACCGGCCATCGTGCCGAGGCTCTCGACTATTTCCAGCAGGCAGCCGCCCAGGGCGATGCCGATGCCCAGGAGAATCTGCGGCAGTTGGAGGATAAAAGATAGAAGATAACAATAGGTATAAATGCAATAGTATGTATAAGGTAAGACAGTATTTATTTTTCTTAGTGGCCATCGTCTCCGCAACCACCTTCGCCGCATGCAGCAGCGAGGAGGAAGTGTCAGGTAGCGAGGAGCGTGGCGTGGTGAAAACGGAGTTCACCATCTCCTTCCCGCAGCAGATGTCTGGCACGACGCGTATGTCGACGACAGTGGTGCAGGGACAAGCATCTCCAGTGTTCCGCGGCATCAGTTCCATCGAATTAAGACCATTTATGGAAGCAGCAAGCGCCGTGACTTCATCCACACAATTACCCAGTCCTATTCGTTTGACTGGCGGGACGTCATATGCTAAAAGTGGCGCAAGCGGAGAGGGTGATAATATTATTGCTGCTGCTAATGCACTTTATAGTGGGAGCAATTCTCATCTTTATAAGGATATCTCTATCAATATCGGTACGAGGTCGTTCATGTTTTATGGCGTAGCGACAGATCAATCGGTGGCCTCAGGAGTCAGACCTAATGCGGTAAACGGTGCTCTGACCAGAAATACGACAACGCCAACGGGAACTTTGACTGATATCTCTTTCTCGCCCACACAAATCTACACATCGGAAACGGAAGGCACTCAAATTGCCACTTACCTGACAGACATAGCCAATGCGACGGTAGGTGATAAGAAGATGACTGATATTTTCCCTAACTTCACAACCCTTACTGCCGGTTCTTGGACTAATGTGAAGGTTATTGCGCAGGCCATCTATACATCTATCAAGGACAATCAGGATGCATTGTCTACAGAAATTAAGAATAAAATATTGGTAGCCGCAACGGACGATACTGAGGGGAACCTGACCTTTAATAAGACACCCTATAACGCATTTACTTATCCCCGCAACATAGGCCTGCCTGATGGGGCGGCCCATGTTAAATGGATTGATGCAGAAAACAAATTCACCATGATAACAACGGATAATTTGGATGAGGACATAAGTACGCTGGATTCTTATGCTTATCCCGCCTCTCTTTATTATTGGGGACTTAGCGATATCAGGACGTCAGAGGCATCAGTTACATACGGCGATGACAACAACTGGTCACAAATCTTGGCCCTATACCCCACAGGTGCAGGTGTCGTTCAGCCGAATACACGCTCCATCGCCATTATTAAGCCTGTTGAATATGCAGTAGGAAGGTTAGATGTGACGGTTAAGACGAAAAACGGAGCAAGCACATTGCAGGATAACGCTAATCATGATATTACGGTTGGAACGAATTTCCCTGTAACAGGCATACTGATTGGTAATCAAAGAGCAGTCGACTATAAGTTCGAGACAAAGACTGGAGAAACAAAGACTTATACAATCTATGACGGGCAGATAGAGACAACGAATAGTCCGCGTCTTTATCCTGGTACCAATCCTGATTATATTACGCATACCTTAGTATTAGAGACTCCCACTGCGACAAGCGCGGAGGATGCCAATGCCAATGTGCCTATAGCCATAGAATTCGAGAACAATTCTGATAAGATTATAGTTGGCAAGGACAATTTGCTGATATATCCAGGTACTAAGTTCTACATGATGGGTACATTGAAGCCTTTTAATAATAATGTAGTGAAGTACACCGGTACGGAGACGCTCATTAAGAAAGCCTTTGTGCAGGACTATGTTACTAAGGCAAACTTTGTAGTCGCAGATTTCAAGAAGGCATATAATGCTTTGCCTGACATGCGCAAACCCTCGTTGGAGATTGGCCTCTCTGTCGATTTGACCTGGAAGACAGGCATCACTCAAGAGATTGACATAGAATAACCCCCTCACACTTGTATAAACAAAAGAATAAATAGATATGAAGAAGACCCTGCAAATGGCCCTGATGGGTGCGATAGCACTGACAGGAGCAGTGGGAATGACGGGCTGCTCGAGCGACGAAGAGACTGTCAACAATCCCAACTACAACCCCGCTACCAACGAGGTGTTGGCCAAGTTCATGTTCAACGTGTCTACGGGCAATGGCGGCACCCGCCAGTCGGCTGGACCAACCCAGGCCACGGAGAGCGAACTCTTCCGCGGCATCGACAATGCCTTCATGTATTCCTTCAAGCAGACGGCTGACGGTCGCCATCTGGCTGCCGCCACCACGGCCGACAAGCACTACGACCTGGCGCAGGTGCTGGCACCCTATTCCGTGTCCAGCGAGAACTCGCGCCGCATCATCGAGACCTCACTCCCACTCAACACCAACACGCTGCTGTTCTATGGCCGCGCCGTGGAGGGCAACGCCACTGGCTACGCCTATCCGGCCTACGACGTGTTCGGACATCTGGACGACTTCACGTTGCCTGTTGACAACGATGTGAACGGGGTGACGATCACTCTGGGACAGAGGGTGACGGGTGACAATCTGACCAAGTACCGTCAGATAGAGAATCTGCTCTCAGCCATCCTGACTGCCCTGATGAACACCAATATGGCAGGCGACAACCACGTAGCCATCTCGGCCAGCGGCAAACCTCTGGACGAGGACGACATGGCCCCTTACGGCTTCGATGTGTCTACGGCCGACTATCCTGCCGACCTGTCGTGGGCCTCTTATGCCAATGCCGACGGCAAGAGCCCGGTGGAGCCCACCATCGACCTCTATCCCCTGGAGAAGAAACTGGCCGACATCTATCGTGAGATGACCACCATCAAGAACAACCTCGGCGAGGTGCATGCCGGATCGGGCTATGCCCTTCGCCTGACGGTTCACGACCTGTGGACGAGCATCAACGAGGTGCGCTGCGCCACACCGCTCAACAAGTCTGAGGCCGTTGCCAAGTATCTGGCCCACCGCATCACGGTGCGTCTGAAGAAATACTTCGGCGTGACCTATCTGCCCAGCGACGGTGGAGCCGTGGAGGGCGTCACCTTCCGCGACCCGCTGGCCATCATCGCCGAGTTGGCCACCGACGAGTGGCCTGCCACTGCCGATGCCAAGCCCTCGGACTTCAGCACCATCACCAATGCTGACAGACTGAACGACTTCCCCGGCTTTTTCGACATGCCCTTCGGTGCTGCCCACCTGTCTTTCGACACCAGCAAGAAGCAGTTCGCCTATGTCAAGAACTTCAATACCAGCGCTATGGCGGGAGAGGCTGTCACCATCGAGAGTTACTGCTATCCGTCGGAGTTGCTCTACTTCGGCAACAGCCCCGTGCGTGTCAGCAACGACGACAAGAAGACCGACGGCTATCCCAAGACCGTCGCCGATTGGGACAACGACTTGAAGTGGACCTCTGACTGGACGAAGAACAGCCACGTCACCTCGTCCACTCAGGGCGTGGCCATGCAGAACGACATCAACTATGGTACTGCCCTGCTGCGCACCACCGTGCACTATGGTGCCGACGTGCTGAAGGACAACAACCACAACATCCAGAAGGGCAAGGTTCCCACGCTCGCTGATTCTGACGAGCCGGACAAGCAGATCACCGTAGACGGCACCACCTTCCAGTTGACTGGCGTCATCGTCGGCGGCATGGCCAAGACGGTGGGCTGGAACTATCTGGCCAAGGCCGGTGAGACGTACAGCACCTGGGTCTACGACCACGCCATCGCCAGTGCAGCCATTCCTGCCTCGGGCTCGTCGGCTCCCAACTACACGCTGCTCTTCGACAACTACCGCGATCTGGAGCATCAGGACAAGGTCTATGTGGCCCTTGAGTTTATCAACAAGTCGGGCGAGGACTTCTTCGGCGAGCACGGCATGATCCGCAAGGACAGCCACTTCTACCTGATCGGTGAACTCGATCCCGAGAAGAGCGGTCTGAACGCCATCACGTGGCCCACCCACCATCCGCTGCCTCCCTACAATGCCGACGGCACGAGCATCAAGACGCCGCGTGTCTTCATGCAGGACTATATGACATCGGCCGACTTTGTCATCGGTGCCAACTCGCTGAAGCATGCCTACCTCACCGTGCCCGACCTGCGCTACAGTTCGCTGACGCTGGGCCTGTCGGTAGATCTCAAGTGGTCTACGGGTCTCAACTTCGGCGATGTCATCCTGGGTGGTAACTAAACCCGCTCTACAGCAACGACAGATCTATGCCAGCACGCAAGAAACATATCATCCTTGGCCAATGGCTTGTGGCAGCACTCATCATGGTGCTGCCCACAGGCTGTTCCATCATCGACGATGACTTGAGCGATTGCGGCTTCGACGTAGACTACGAGTTGAGGCTGTCCACCAACATCCAGACGAAGTTGCAGTTGCAACTGCAGACCGACATCACCCTGCAGTCCAACCTGATGCTCACCAATGCGCTCCACGGCCATCTGGGCACCATCTTCCGCGACCACGCCGACGATGTGGACCTCTCGTTCTACGACGTGCAGGGCGACTCGCTCCGCCTGGAGCACAACCAGCACGACATGAACGGCAAGGAGCAGCACTACACGCTCAACATTCCCCGCCGCCACTACATGCACCTGGCCACGGCCAACGTGAAGCGGGAGCGGGGCGTCGAGGCTTTCACCACGGGCAGTTGCCACACGGCACGTCTGGCCCAGTCGACACTCGACACCATCCCCTCTCACACCACGGGTCTCTTCACGGCCCGCTACGACATGGACATCAAGGACAGCGTCAACCAGACCTTCAACGTGCAACTCTACATGGCCAATGCCGCCACCGTGCTGGTGGTCGACACACTGGGCAGCGGCGTGCGCGACTTGCAGGTCTATGCCACTGGCTTTGCCACTGGCTTCCAGGTGGCCGACAGCACCTATATCTTCAGCGACGGCCCGTCGCCCATCGTGCAGGCCAACCCTGTAGAGGTGGGTGACCATCAGAACGCCTGTTTCTGCTCGGTCAACTTCCCGTCGCGCGACAGGGTGGTCATACCGGTTGGAGCGTCCCGGCGCTTTGCTGCCGATGATGATGCGGCCAACGGCCTTTGGCAGTATCACCTCTACATCACCACGGCTTCGGGCAGCGTGACGCGCAGTGTGCTCACCTCTTACCGGCCGCTGCTTGCAGAGCAGGTGCTGATTGTCCACGTCAAGTTGGAGCCTAATGGCACGCCCGATACCACTGACCCCACGATAGGTGTCAGCGTAACCTTGGACTGGAACCAGGGCGGCCAGTATAATCCGGAATTCTAATGACACAAGAAGATAGAGAGTAGAAGAAAGAGAGTTGAACGATAAGAGGAACATATATAATAGAATAGGTACGCGCGTGTCAGTTCTGTTGCTGGCGTTGCTGGTGGTGTCTTGTTCGGATACGGACGAGGCTCTTTTGCCTGTTTCGTCTTCTACTGTTCCTGTCGACCTGTTGCTGCAGGTGTCTTCCGCTCACGACGGATCCTCCACCCG
Organism: Prevotella sp.; assembly: GCA_017467535.1. GTDB lineage: Bacteria > Bacteroidota > Bacteroidia > Bacteroidales > Bacteroidaceae > Prevotella. Next base: position 26,702 of record JAFUST010000084.1, read on the forward strand.
CTCGTCGAAAGTATTGACGCAGAATGATGGTGGTTATCGAGGCATCAGCCGCATCAAGATGATACCCTTCGCGTCAGACCAGACGCCGCTGGCGTCGTTCGACTACGACATTGACAATGCAAGTTCTTATACAGCCACCAATAGCCGGCATTACTTGTCGCAGAATCAGAACCTGCAGTTAGGCACGGCTTCGTTCCTGTGTTACGGTTGGCCCCAATCATCTGCTGTTAATATGCAGTTGACGTCCGACATCGATGAAGATAATCCGCTCAACAGCACTTTCAGTCCAACGGCTATCGTAGATAATGCTTCAGCCAGCAAGGCAACGATACTCAGTTACCTGAATGCTATAGCAACAGCAGGAGGGTGGAATAACGCTACTGGAGAATTAGGAACAATGTTTGACGAGTTCGTTAACAAGGAGGGGGCTATTTATAATCCTTTTGCCGGTTCCAGTAAGAATATCACTAAGTTGGTTCTTGAGTTAAAGGATAAGTTCAACAATAGTGTAGCGGACGGTGATGTTAAAACTGCCGTCCTATCGAAAATCGATGAAGGCTTGTCTGTGACTTACCCAGTTAATCTGCCTGACGGTTCTGCTGTTATCCAGTGGAATAATAGCACAAACAAATTCGAATATGCGTCCGTTTCTAACACGTATGCCTATCCCCTCGACCTGTGTTATTTTACCAACAGCGGTATCAAGACCTCTGACTTGAGTCAGCAGTCGTCCTATGCCGACAATAAAACCTGGGATGCTATACTGGGTGATTACTCGACAGGCGACGTGGTGTCTACCAGCACCCGCTCGGTGGCTATTACGGAGCCGCTGCGATATGGCGTAGGCTGCCTGAAAGTAACCATCAAGGCTGATCTAAATGGATTTAGTGGTCTAAGAGATAATAGAAACGACCCCAATTATCTGTTTCCCCTGACGAATAGTAGTAATGATAATAAGCCATCCTTCCCCCTGACGGCTATCATGATAGGCGGGCAGAATGTTCAGGGCTACGACCTGACGCCGCAGAATCCTCATGAGGTGGAGGGCGAGCCCGAATTTGTCATCTACGATCCGAACATCAAAGATGACGGGGTCTCATTAAGTGCAGAAGTCTCTGCTCCAGTCTATTCGCTGGCCTTCCAGACCAAAGGCGACAAAGCCGTCAAGTTGGTGCTGGAGTTTGAGAACAAGAGTGGCCAGTCGTTCGAGAGCAAGAGCGGCATCATCTATCCAGATACAAAGTTCTATATGGTGGCCTCCATAGTCCCTCAGATAGGCACCGAAGACTATTATCAGCGCGTGTTCACACGCCAATATATCACGACGGCCAACCTGACCATTGGCAGCCTGGCCAATGCCTACAATGCCCTGCCCAACCTGAATAGCGACAAGATTCGCCTCTTCACCGTGGTAGCGGCAGGCGTCAAGGAATGGCAGGAAGGATGGGAAGACACCCATGAGGCCTACAACTGGTGAAAACAGAAAGAAGAAGAGTGAAGACAGAAAAGACCATCATACGCATAGCAGGCCTGTTCCTGGCACTGATGACGATCAGCACGATGCTGACCGCCTGCCAGGAAGATGCGCCGTCGGACGGCAGTCAGCACGAACTCGTCCTGATGCCCTACGCACAGCCTTATCAGGAGGCTGCAGCCAGTCTCAGCCGTGCGACAGAGTGGATGCCCACGGGCTATGCGGCCTACACCATACCTCAGGGCAGCAGCCTGATTAGCTTCATTGCCCCCCAGACAGGCACCACCGTGGCCGCCAGAATCTTTTCTGCCGGTCAGGAGGAAGGAGCCCTCTGGAAGACCAACATCACCGTCGACAACACTTCGGACCCTTACTATCTCTATGGCTTCATGCCCATCGGCAGCGAGACCTCCACGGATATTGCCATCTCGCAGTTGGACGGGGCCGACAGTTACCAGACGGGCGCCAAACTCACCATCAGCAAGATGAAGGCGCTGACCACCCAGGACCCTTGCGTGATCGTAGGGGCCAAGGAGGGGACGCTCGAAGGAGTTGCGGACTTCCAGTTGGGGCAGTTTGCCTATCAGTTTAGCAGCGAGATCGGGCAGGACTATGTCTACCTGCTCTTCGACCACCTGTTTGGAGCACTGGAGTTCCAGATGCAGGTGGATGCGACCTACAACGAGTTGCGCCGCATCAGGCTGAAGTCCATGCAACTGACGGCCCTGACGGCCAAGACGGTGAAGGTGGAGGTCAATCTGCGGGCCACCAACGACGGCACTTCGCCCCTGTCGGGAGTGTCGCCCGTCACCTTTACCGTGACCGACGGCGCCCAGAGCGATGCCGTCACCCTCTATCGCACGGCCAGCAGTGCCGAAGACCTGCTGCTGACCACCGACTACAGGACTGTAGGCACCTGCTATATCCCCACCAACGTCAAGCGGTTTAAGTTGACTGCCGAATATGACGTCTACGACCGTTCTGGCACCCATCTGGTGCGCAGGGGCTGTCGGGCGGAAAACGTATTCGACCTGGGCGTGACGGATGCCAATATGCAGCCGGGTGTCAAGCACAAGGTGAAGATGGCGGTCAACCCCACCTATCTCTATGTGCTCTCCGACCCGGACCTGGATAACCCGACGATAACGATTGAACATTGAAGATTGAACATTGAACATTGTGACATTGAAGATCAAGTTTACCATAATAAGCGCAATGATGCTCCTGGCTGCTCTGGCAGCACAGGCGCAGATCAAGATTGGCGGCAGCGTCTATGGCGGCGGCAATGAGGGTGATGTGGAGGGTGCTACCTCCGTCACCGTGAATGCCGGCGACCTGAACAAGATCTATGGCGGTGCCCGTATGGCCAACGTGGGCGGCTCGGCCTTCGTCAATATCGATGGCAACCACATGTCGGACGACATCATCATCAACTACGTCTATGGCGGCAACGACATTTCGGGCACCATCGGCTCGTCCCCTGCTGTTCCCACAGGCATAGAGAAGGCAACCGAGAATGGCATCGACGAGAGTTACAATGCCTTCCTGCGCACCAGTAAAGAGCGAGATGAATCACACGGCATCTTCATCGGCCAACTCTTCGGCGGCGGCAATGGCGAATTCACTTCGAATTACCCGGGTAAGTCGCTACCCGTACTGGGCAAGTCGTATCTGGAAATCATGGGCGGTACCATCGCCTACCTCTATGGCGGCGGCAACAATGCCACGGTGACCGGTGCCACCGACATCTATATCGACAATGAGAGCAAGGTGACCACCAGCATCCCTGTTGGAAAAGATGTGGAGGAGAATCTGCTGCTGATGAACGGTGCCGAGCGTCTGGTGGCCATGGGCATTCCGGCACTCAACACCTTGGTACTCAGAGACAAGTATCAGTTCTCGCGTGTCTTCGGCGGCAACAACAAGGCCGACATGGCCATCATGCCCACCTGGCACCTGAAGAACGGCAAGATAGACAATCTCTATTCCGGCGGTAATGAAGGCCGCATGATAGGCGAGTATGGCATACTGCTCGACATCAAAGAGCCAGATTCAGACTTCGAGGTCAACAATGTGTATGGCGGCTGCCGTAAGGCTGACGTCTGCCCAGGCGGTGACAGTGAACATCCGCTCGACGTCACCAATACCGCATTGAACCAGCATCTGAACATCACCGCTGCCAGCGAGCAATACAAGTTCCCCGATGGCTTCTCGGCACGTGTCATAGTCAGAGGTGGCCAGATCAACAATGTCTATGGTGGCAACGACATCTCGGGCAAGGTCTATGGTGGCAATGCCGTTGGCGTCTATGCCAGCATCGCCGGCGATATCTATGGCGGCGGTAACGGTTCGTACCCTTATACTGATAAATCTGACCTTCAGTCGTCGCTGGAATATGGTGATTACTATTACAATCCCGGGACGAGTTCTGTAGATGCACTCAACGCCTTCCGCCCCAATGCCGAGCAGGTGAGCATCTATGTGAAGGGAAAGTCAGAAACGGAAAAGACCATCATCGGAGGCTCCATCTACTGCGGCGGCAACAGTGCCACCATCAAGAAGACGAAGGAGAATCCCACGGTTGAAATGAAGTTCGGTTCCTACGTCATTGCCGACAAGGTGTTCCTGGGCAACAACGGTGCCAACATGGTGGCCGAAGATGTCCTCAAGCAGATTGCAGGCAATGTCACCGTCAATAGCACGGAGTATGACTTCAGTCAGATGGATCTGACGGATGAGGATGTGTTCGCCAAGTATATGGAGGGCTGTGCCATGGATATCATTCCCAGAGTGGATACCATGGATTACGTGCCCTACAGCGTGATGATCGGTTCCTTCTATTGTGGCGGCAATGTGGGCAGCATGACCTACGCGGGCACCAACACGATGAACTTCAGTGTTCCCGCTTATATATATAAAAAGGTGGTGGGCGGCTGCAACAATGCCATCGTAGAAGCCTCTGACTGGAATGCCCGCTATGTGGGTGGCATCCTGGGAACTGCTGCTGAACAGAACTGGAGCACTGGAGTCGGCAACATTCCCAATCGCCTCGTCCTGAACTTTGGCGATCTCAGCAACACTGACCGGGCGACCAACACCGTGCAGTTCCTGCCCATGCGTTGGAAAAACGAAGCCGACAAGTCGCAGGGATTGGAGTGGAACACCGTGGATGCTAATGGAGAGGATATACCTGCTAACACTACGCTTGTTAAAGACGAAGGCAAGGAATACGAAACCAGTAAGACTGACGACCTGACGCGCCGCTTGAAGGATGGCCACATCTACGGCGGCTGCTTCGACAGCGGCGTGGTGAACGGCAATGTGGTCATCAACCTGAATGCCACGACGGTGAACCGCGATTTGCTTTTCGACGAAGTGGAAGAAGATGCACTTGGCGAAGCCAGTCTCTATGGCGATGACGTGCTGAACCAGCGGGAACAGTATCACATCAAAGAACGCCGGACGGGTGTCATCCTTGGCCGTCAGGGTATGGACGTGCTGGGCGATGCGCTCAACGTCTTTGGCGGTGGTAAGGGTAAGGGCACCGAGATATGGGGCAGCACCACCATCAACCTCAATGCCGGCTACACCTTCCAGGTGTTCGGCGGCAGCGAGGAGGGCGTCATCGGACGCTCGGTGTCGACGACCTCCGACGACTCTGATAACTCTGATTACTCCGATTACTCCGATTACTCCGACGCCACATATAACTACAACAACAAATCCTACAAGTACGACCCGAGATACAGTTGCACCATCAACCTCCGTGGTGAGAGTAATGGCGTGTCGAAGCAGGCTGACCACAGCGAGTCGATGGCCGAGGCAGAGTTCATCTATGGTGGCGGCTTCTTTGGCCCCATCTGTGGCAATACGGTCATCAATCTGGGTAAGGGCCGCGTATTCAACACCTTCGCCGGTTCCTGTATGGCCGACATCTTGGGACATACCGAGACCTACATCGGCCGGCAGGTGAAGGCTGACGGCACCTTCGAGGAAGGCTTCCCCTATATTCGCGACATCGTGTATGGCGGCAATGACCTGGGTGGTCAGATCCTGGGTGAGGCAGACTTCACCGGTCGTGTCCGTACGACTGCCAACGGCGGCTATGATGCCATTGGCAAGGTGCACAACACGAACCTGCTGAATGCTTCGGCCTACATCGAGTACACTCAGGGCCGTGCCGATGCCATCTTCGGCGGCTGCTTTGGTACTTACAACTATGCTGACTCTCACTACAGGACTTACTTTGATGAAACAGGCACCGCCAAGAGCGGCTACACCAAGCCCCGCATGGGCAATGCCTTTGTCAACTTCCGTCCTACGCTCACCAATGAGTTGAAGTCCAATTCCGACAATAAGGTGGGCCGCATCTATGGTGCCGGTCAGGGCTATCCCGGCGATGCCGATCGTGACATCATGCAGCGCAGCAGTTACATCCTCGTCGACATCCCGCAGGAGATGGATGGAGGCGACGTGAACCACTACCGCTACATGGAGGTGTTTGGCGGCGGTGCCTGGAGCGGTCTGGGCATGGAGGCGAATACCGAAGAAGGCGGTGTGACGCCGGCAGCCTTCAATGCCTTAGATGCAACGACAAAGGACCTCTATTCTGCCAACATCGACTTGGCTCGCGGCTACATCGGCGCAGCCTACGGTGGCAGCCTTTCTGAGGGTGTGGCACGTCGCACATGGGTCAACGTGCCCGAAGGCTCTACCATCAAGATTGGCAGCATCTTTGCCGGTGCCTATGGAACGGACACTTATTCGCCCTGCGACGTGATTGAGGGTCATGTGGAGTACCACAGCGGCGATGCCTGCCTGAAGTACGACCCCGTGAGAACCGAGGTCAGAGTCAGTGAGCAGAACGATACCACATACGTGCAGAAGGGCAACGACCTGATGAAGGGTGCCATCTACGGTGGCAATAACCAGCAGCGTCGCACGGTCTATGGTATCGTCAATATCGATGTGCCTGTCCAGCAGGACAATTATCAGTATGGCATGACCACCGGCACCGTCTACGGTGCAGGCTATGGTTCCCTGACCTGGAATGAGTACACTCAAGTTAACCTGGAGGACAGTGCCAAGGTCTACGAGGTCTATGGTGGTGGTGAGGCCGGCGGCGTGATGAGTGCCGAGAGCGTAGCGAAATATTATAAAGATTGGATGCCTGCTAGTCTGACCGCTGCGGAATGGAAAGCCGCATGGACATTAGGTGGCGGCTACGATGGTGATGATATGGTCAATTATGCCTCGAACAACCTGCTTAATCTGAACAACTCCACCTTAGTGCGTCAGGCAGAGATGGACAACCGCACCGACAAGACCTACAAGTACAACACCAACGTCATCATCAAAAAGGGCGCCTATGTTGGCAACTATGCCTACGGTGGTGGTCGTGGCTATGAGGACGAAAAGTTCTATGGTAGTGGCGACGTCTATGGCACCACCTACATTGCCCTCCTCGGCGGTCAAGTGAATAAGGACCTCTATGCAGCAGGCACGGTGGGTGCCGTCTACGACTTGTTTGGTGCCAATACTTTTACCGCCAGTGCCAATGCCTATATTGCCGGCGGTACGCTGCGCAATGTCTATGGCGGCGGATGGAAGGGCGACGTGGGCTACACGTCGATGAACTATACAGCCACAGGATGGAGCAATACCGATAATTCTGCAGAGCGCCCCGGCGAGACCAATGTGGTCATCGGCATTCGTCCCGACCAGGCCTACGTGCCCGCTGACTATGGTTTCCACAATGGTGTGCCTGCCATCCAGCGCAATGCCTACAGCGGCGGTGAGGGTGGTGCCGTCTTCGGAAAGGCCAATCTGGTGCTGAACAATGGCTACATAGGCTATGTACACCTCAATGCCAACCAGGAACAGGACACTCAGGGCAATATCGTGACCGCCCAGACCGCCACAACGGAGCGTTACGAAGAGAAGATCACCGACGAAACCTACTACGTAACGATAGAAGGCGTCAGAAAGTGGGCTGGCACAGACCGTCTGAAGGACTGCGGCAATATGTTTGGCGGCGGTTACGATGTGCGCAGTTGTGTCGACGAATCCAATGTGACGATATGGAACGGCACCATCCGCAACAGCGTGCATGGTGGCGGTGAGGTTGCCACCATCGGGCGCGGCTCCACCACGGAGGATGGGGCTAATCGCACCCTGAAGAATATCTACAGCCCGGGCAAGACCTGTGTCACCATGTACAACGGTCACGTGAAGCGCAACGTCTTCGGCGGCGGCAAGGGCTACAACGTCTGGGGCTACGGTCAGCAGGGCACGCTCTACACCGACGGCTACGTGTTCGGGCAGACCGAGGTGCAGATACATGGTGGCAAGATAGGTACGGAAGACGGCGTGGCCGAAGGCTACGGCAACGTCTTCGGCGGCGGCGACATCGGCTATGTCTACAGTAAGGGCTACTTCAGCACCAAGACGAAGAGCGAGAAGGCTGCCAATCCCAATGGCAGCACTGGCTCTCCCAATCACTGGTATTATTATGGTGACGATAATCATCTGACAGAAGACTGCAAGGTGGTCGTCTCGCCTTATCTGCAGGTGAAGACCGATTCAATCTCCTATGGCGGAAATACCTATAATCAGTATGACTACGTGCCGACTGATTATCTGAATACGCTTCACAAAAAGTCTGTCGGCAGTGAGACGTGGCCTGCAGAATGGAACCAGTTGGTCACCGAGGATGCACAGGGCGAGCGTGGTGTGCACATCTACAATGCCGTGTTCGCCGGTGGCAACGTGTCGTCGAACAGTGACCAGACCTATGCCAATGCCACCACCATTTACGGCAATACCACGGCTACGCTCTACGATGTCTACCACCGCGACTTCATCACCGTGGGTACCGAGCATACGGGTGGACTCTACGGCGGTGGCAACCTGTCGCTGGTCAACGGCTATCGTGAACTGAACATCACCAACTATGGTACCGACTACTATGGCCTGGAGTCGCAGATTACCCTCGACCAATATCGTGCCCTCTCCAGCCGCGAGCGCGCCTACTTCAAATTGGAGTACATCTGTCAGTCCACCTCAGAGACTAATAGCGACGGCAAAACCGGTATCACCCTCAACGGGCAGTTCTACGAGACTAATTCGCGTCTGAGTGAGGAGGACTATCTGAAACTGCTGAGGACTGTCCCCGCGGCCAAGGATGCGTTCACCCCCTATGGCTTCTGCTCCATCTATGCCGGCCGACTGCTGAACACCATTCAGCGTGCCGATATGTGTGGCGTCTATGGTAGCCGCATGGTGCTGCAAGGTGCCAAGGACCGCGTGACCGATGAGAAGGTGGATGTGCCTTACACCATCAACCGCGTGGGCGAACTGTCGCTCAACCAGCAGCGTTCGATGGTGACAGATGACGCGGGCAAAGATCTCATTCACGGCAACTATTTCGGCATCTATAGTCTGGTGAACTATCTGGGCAACCTGACCAGCGACGTGAGATTTGGCGACCCTTATGTAGACAAGGATGGTAATACGGCCGCAGAAGGAACTACCACCTACTATAGTTATAAGAGTAGCAACCATACCAGCAGCAGCCGCAACTACGGTCAAAGCCTCAATCAGGTGGCACTGGCCTCTGGCGTGTTCCTCGAGTTGACCACCGAGAAGAGCACCGAGGACCATAAGGACTATGGCTACATCACTGGTGTGGTAGAACTCGACCTGATCAACGTGAAGGCCGAGCATGTGGGCGGCGGCTTCGTCTATGCCAAGAACGAGCACCTCCAGCCCTCGTATGATGAACACAAGGAGAACGTGCTGCTGTCCGAGTACAACCAGAAGAGCGGCACTAATCGCGATGATGCCATCACCTACAAGCGCTACTCATACACTGGCGACCCGGTGCCCTGGGAGACCTCCGGCAACTTCATCCACCACAGCAAGCGTATCGTTGACGACTGCTACCCGACGAACAATGCCTACGACATTAACTCACCCAACTACTCCGAGGCCCACTACTGGTACGTGAAGGGTGACGTCTACATCTACGAGCAGACAGTGTCGGCCTACACGGGTTCTGCCTCGGCCTACTCGCGTGCCGTCCACCTGCCGCTGACCATCACGGCAGCCTCTCACGGCCAACTGCAGTTGCTCAACGTGAAGCCCAACCTCTATGCCTACTATACGGTGAAGAGCAATGGCGAGAAGGTGAAGATAGGCACCATGGATGGTACCAAGGAACTGGACAAGGTGTGGGTGAACAACGACAACGATGGCTACGGCCTCAACGAGGTGGTCACCTGGTGGGACTGGCATCAGATGTCGCCCACCGACCGCAGTTACTTCGTGGCCGACACCTATGTCAACACCGCCGCCTGCACCATCGACGGCACGGCTTATGCTGCCGGTGCCTATGTCATGCTGCCTGACGATCTGCCGTCGTTCAAGGCTGCTGGCCACACTGTCACCAACAGCGAGGGCAAGGCCATCACCGACCTGGACGACCTCTTCCGCTCGTCTAACAACATCGGCCACGATACGGGCTATCTGCTCACCCTCGACATGGATACGCCGGGCGTGTGGGATGACCGCTTCATAGAGAAGACCGGTACCGCTCAGATTACCAAGGCTGACTATGAAGGCAAGTCAACGTCGGAGAAGTCTGACTGGATAGAAGGCCCCACCTTCACGCCTGCTGTGACAGGCATCTACGGTCAGCGCCAGATTGAGGTGGGCGATGTCGTTACGACAGAGACCGTCGAAAGAAGCACAGCAGGAACCGGCGATCAGGCCGTGATGGAGCCTGCCTATGTCTCTGCCACCGCCCAGTCCTATACCTACGGCTCCCAGTCGAAGACCGTCAATGCCGGCTCGGCCATTCCAGAGACGGAGTGGACGGGTATTGGCAGTCCGTCGGCCTTCCAGCGTGCCTACCTCTGCACCCAGACGGTGAAACTCGACGAAAGCCACTATCTGCTCTACGGTGAGTTGAAGACGCAGACACAGATAGACAAGATGAAGACCGACTATCCGGCTCTGGCAACTCAGATTGGCGACGCCATGAAACTGGCCAGCATCTGTACGACGGCCGGTGGCTTCGGTGGTCAGAATCTGACGGCCGGCAACAACTATAGTGCGCTGGAGAACTGGTGTCTCTTCTCCACGGAAGACCGCATCAACAGCAATGGCACCTATAAGTTCTCGTTCAACCACGATGCCTTCGACGTCCTGTCAGACCCAGCCTATCTGGACGGTACGAAGACCGTGGGTAGCACCAGCCACGGCGATGTCTACCAGAATCCTCCTCACGATGTGACCGTAGCGGCCTATCAGTCGCCCTATACCGATGCTGTGGGTGTGGAGTACGTGGCCGTGTTCCATAAGAAAGGTGATGTCACCTCTGTGCAGTATAAGGATAATGGAGTAACCAAGACGGTCACCGACGGCCAGAGCCTCACCAATGCTCAGTATGAGACCGTGCGCAACGACAAGCGTCACTACACTCGCGTGGCTGTGGATGCAGGCAGCGAAACTTTCTATTTTGCCACAGACAACTTCATGTATAATGGCGTTCCCTATGGTAAGGGTCAGGTCGTAGAAAAGGAGGTCTATGATAACAATACGTCGAAGGTGAAGGAGGTGACGATTGCCAATGCCGGTTCGACGGCTGCCATCATGTTCTATCGTTACGAGACGTATGAAGGCGACCAATTGAATAAGGAGGTTATCAGCGAGGGTGAATACGGCCAACTGACGAACGACCAGCAGTACTTCACCATCCAGGGTAAGGAGCCCACGGAGACCACCACGCTTTATGTGAGCCGCGAGAGCGACCTGAAGGACGTGATGAGCAACCGCGTCTATACCGTCGTCTACCAGTACACCTATTATGAGGACGAGGACGACGGCAGCATCAAGCAGACCAACGAACTGCACGTCATCAACATTCGCATCGAACTGGAGAGCGGTGCGCCCACCATCGGTATGCTCTATCCGCCGTCAACGGTGCTGCCCGGTGCTGCCGTGGGACTGACCCGTCCTGACGTGAAGCCCGGTGTCTACGAGGTCATCACCAGCGGATGGGAACTGTTCGATGACTACAACGATGCCATCCACCACCGCAATGGTGCCGACTTCGTCAACAACGGTACGCCCGTCTACTGGTATCAGAACCAGAAGAACTATGTGGCCTTCTACTCGAAGACCTATCTCGGCAAGGCCTACTCCAACCCCGTGGCACTCTCCGTGGCCAACTATCACGACCTGGATGCCGTGATGAACGACAAGGAGCACCACCTCTATGTGGATCATCCCGACGTAGACCGCGCCTCTAAGATCTATATCGACAACCGCACCTGTCAGTCTGACAATACGAAGAGCGAACTCGACCTGCTGAAGGACTTCTACGACCTGAGTGTGGGCACCACGCTCGAAGGCCACAGTCCGCTGGACAGCCGAGTGAAGGGTGGGGCAAACCTGGAGTTCTTCCTCAGCAGCAATGTCAGCCCGAAGAAGTACGCCGCCGACTGGAAGCCCATCGGCAGCAGCACCCAGTGTTTCGAGGGCAACCTGCATGGCGACGGCTACACCGTCAGTGGACTCACCAGTTCGCTGTTCGGCAGCCTCTGCGGATCGGTCTATAATCTGGGCGTCACCGGTTCGTTCTCTTCTGCCGGTGTGGCCGATACGGGTGACGGCTTCGTGGAGAACTGCTGGGTGAGAAGTTCGGCCACGGCACTGCCGTCAGGTGTAACGCCTGTAGAGGCCGTATTCGGCAACCCCACGGCCAGCGGCTGTCTGCAGATTGTCAACTGCTACTATCCCGAGCAGAACCGGGCTCTCTATACCGACCACACCACCACCACGCGTGCTGGCGGCAATGCCCGCATGATGGCCGACCGTGCCTTCTACAACGGCGAGGTGGCCTACAACCTGAACGGCTTCTATTTGGCCAAGCGCTACTATCAGGGCAGCGGCCTGAGCACAGGCACCGCCTACAACTATCTGCAGCGTGCAGCCGACGGCACCCTGCCCGCCACCATGAGTACGGGCTACTATCCTGACGGCTACGCCTACTACCGGCCCGAAGTGAAGGTGGCTGAAGGCGAGACCCTGCCCAAACTCGGCTACGTGGAGAACCGCTTCTACGATGGCGACTTCATCTATGCCAGCGGCAGACTTCCCGAGAGCAGCGAGGTGCGCCTGAGGGTAGTGGGAGAGGGCAACGACGCCAAGACCTACTACACCCCCATCTGGCCCGATGACTACATCTTCTTCGGTCAGGCCCTCAACTACGACCATGTGGATGGACGCTACCATCAGGACACCCCGTCGCACATCGTCAAGAGCGGTGACCGTATCCAGACCGATGCCTATGGCAACCGTGTCTATCGTGCACCGGCTTACTTCCGCGACAGCCGTATGGGCGTGGCCCACTTCAATCCCGCTGCCGTCTTCGCCAAGTCGCGTAAGGGCGCTCCGGCCCAGGTGGCCTATCAGGGCATGACTGCCATCGACTTCTCTGGCTATCAGGATGCGGGCTACAAGTCGGGCTGGAACGACGGCCATTTCTATCAGCCGCTGCTCGACGATGGCGGACTGACCAGTTTCCTCAATGCCGACCTGACCAGAAACCTCCTGGTCTACACCAAGACCGGCACGACGGCAGCCGAGACCACCGGTGCCGTGGTGAGCGCCTATCTGCACGATCAGGCTTACGCCGAAACCAATGCCACCTACCGCACGGTGGCCACATGGGACCGCTACTCGGGCAACGTGAACGGCCACTGGGTGCAGCGGCAGTCCAATGGCCAGTATGTGGCACCCTTCGATCATATGCTCGTCGACGAGCAGGACTTCAATGCGCCGATTGCCTACAGAATGGGTAGCGGCCATCGAATGTGGTTCCAGCCGTTCAACGTCAAGTTTGTCGACCTCGACAAGGGATGGGAGGCCTTCAGCCTGCCGTTCCAGACCACGATTGTCACCACCAACGTGAAGGGCGAACTGACCCACTTCTATCAGGGCAGCGAGAACGGCCACGAGTACTGGCTGCGCGGCTTCACGGGCGATGTCCGCCAGAAGGCGGGCACGGTCTATACCGCCAACTTCAGTGCCCTGCCTGCCGGTAACAACACGAAGGCCTATACCAACACCTTCCTCTGGGACTACTATTACAGCCAAGACACCTATCAGGACAAGAACGCCGACAAGTATCAGCAGCACTATTACAGCAACGACTATCTGAGGCGTACCTATCCTGTCGGCAACTATCCTTACGCCCAGGCCGGTGAACCCTACATCGTGGGCTTCCCGGGCAGCCGCTACTATGAGTTTGACCTCAGTGGCCAGTGGACGCCCAAGAACCGCCTCGGCAATGTGACCATCACAAGTCCTGGCCGTCAGACCATCACCTTTGCCTCGGACGAAGGTTGCCAGATTGCGGTCAGCGACACCGAGTTGCATAAGGTAGCGGCCACAGGCTCGCTCAATGGCTACAGTTTCGTGCCCTCTTACCTCAACCAGACCCTTGAGGCCGGCACCGACAACTATGTGCTCTCTTCCGACGGCAGTGCCTTCAACAAGGTGCCGGCAACGGGCGATGCCGTGCAGGCCACGGCCTTCCGGCCCTACTTCTCCAAGACCGCAGCCTCAGCCCGTCAGGCTGATGTGCAGAGCATCCTCTTCTCTCAGAACACCTACAGTCTGGAGGGTACACTCGACCCGCGTGATGGCGGCATAGACGGAACGCTGATCATCCAGTCACAGAAGCACAAGGTGGTCGTCACCTCTGCGCTCGCAGAGTCTGCCGATGTGACGATTGTCAATGCGGCAGGCGTCACGGTGACCACCTTCACCATCGAGCCGGGTCAGACCGTTGAAACCCGCCTGCCCGTCTCTGGCGTCTACATCGTCAGAACGGCCGACAGCCGCTATCAGAAGAAACTGGCCATCAAATAACGAATAATATGACACAAGATATGACGAACAAGTATTCGAGAGATATAAACATTCAAAGCGCAGGCACCAAACTGCGCCTGCTTGCAGTCCTGTTCCTGCTGATGGCGGGAGTTAGCGGCGTGTGGGGACAGGATTATTCGGGAGTCTATTATATTGCGGGGCCAGGTTATAAAGAGGCAAATCCGACAACGAACTATTATCTGTGCCCTACAGAAGAATGGTATTACTATCAATCCTCATCGCCTTACTATACAAGCACAGATAATGGCATGCCGTTCATGACCACCTACCAGTGTAGGAATGATGCATATGATAGTAAGAAAGCAGTTTGGATAATCGAAAAACACGCGTCAGAAGAATATTATTACATCAAGCATGCCGTTGATGGAAAATACCTGACCTTCAATGTTGCTATGGGTAATAATAGTAATGCAGGGCGTATGCGATTACACCTTGAGGCGTCTCCTTCTGATATGAATGATGCTTTGTTTGGTATAACAAAGGATGCAACCAATAGTTACTTTATAATAAGTACTAAGAAGAGTGGTGCGGATAATGTTAATAGGAAATATGTGAATGTGTCTGACGGCAACAAAAATAAACTTGTTGCTGATGGTAAAAATGATGGTCCTGATAAGATCAATGTAGGTGGTATCATTGGTCTTTGGACTGAGAGTGGTGATGGCAATAGCAAATGGTATTTGGAGAAATGGGATCCCACTTATCCCATCATCGATATTACAAGTACAGGTAAATTACAGTTTCACTATGCTGAGGGCGCTACTGTCTATTATACAATTAACGGTTCTAATCCTACTACAGAATCAGACCAATATACCGATCCGATAGCCATTACCAAGGATAACTTTCCTTATGGCCCTACATATACCATCAAGGCCATCGCTAATAAAGAAGATGCATTTTCGGACGTTACAACAGGAACCTTAGACAGGAGTCTGGTAGCACCAGAAATAGAACTCACGGAAAGTGAAGGAACAGCCACTGTTACCATTAGCAGTAGTCAGGATGGTGTGTCGTTTAAGTATACCACAGACGGGACAGAACCCTCTGCTGACAATGGGACAGAATATTCCATACCTTTCACCGTGGATATTAGTAGTGAAATGGTTACTGTCAAAGCCGTTGCTGTTGCCACGACTTACATATCCCCAGTGGAAGAGGTGGTTGCCGGTGCCCCTGACGTTTCGGGCCTTTGGTATATACAGAGTAATAAAGCAACAACTAATTATTTATATCCTTCTACTGAGAAGAATGCTGGAGGAGAATTGTATGTAACTACAGCGAAAAACCAAACCCTGAGTGCCGTATGGAAGTTAGAAAAGCGTCCCGGGGGATATTATTATATCATACATTACAGCGACAATACTTATCTGACGGCAGATCCTTCGTCCTCGACTAATTCACTTTACCTTACCGCAGCAGAATCTGAAAATGCGCTGTTTCGTATTAATTTGAGTGGAGATCAGAAAATTATAAAGCCCAAGAAAGCGAATAACGCAGGTAACGACTTTATCTTTTATTACGATGCCGACCCATTGGGACTCGGTGCGAGCACCGCGGACGAGTCAAAGTGGAATCTGGTAGATATTCCATCTGCTCCGTCGAAGCCTACAAACAACGACATTCTTGTTACGATGAGTAACCAACTGGGTGATATCCGTTACACGATGAATATAGGGTCAGACCCCAGCGACCCGACATCGTCTTCAACCAATTACTCCGGACCGTTCTATATCAAATACGGACCAGAATACCATTTTAGTTTGATCAGTATCTATAAGGACAAAGAAAACGCGCTACACACTTCTAAAACGGTCACTAAAGGGACAATTAGGGTACCCGTTGCTAAACCACAGATCACATATACCTATAATGTTGCAGAGGAAAAATATGAGGTGACCCTCTCCAATGGACAGATAGATGTGCCTATCCGTTACACAATCGATGGCACGGATCCTTCTGCAACAGTAGGAACGGAGTATACTGGATCGTTCTCTTTGCCAGTAAGCAGTAGTCATACTATCAAAGCCATCGCATATAATACGGTAGACGGTACGACCTATTCTTCTGATGTTACAACCGAAACACTCAGTATGCTGACGGTAACGCAGGTTCATTCATATTCTGACATTAGCGATCTTGCCGGATTCTATGTCTTGGCATCTGACTTTACTGCAACAGGAACTCGCCCCTCGGGAACCTTTACAGGAATGCTGGATGGGCAATATAACACCATCAGTCTTTCTGCACCATTGTTTGACCAGATAGACGGTGCGACGATTAAGAATCTCAAAATAGAGATTTCCGGTAATATCAGCGGCGATGATGTCGGTGCCATTTGTAATGTGGCCACGGGTGCTTCGCGCATCTATAACTGCGGCGTGCTTTCAGGAAGTGTCAGCGGTACTGACTGCGTTGGCGGTCTTGTTGGAAGAATAGCATCCGGTTCCAAGGTCCGCGTGGTCAATTGCTACAACTATGCCGATGTCAGCGGTGGTGTCTATGCGGCGGGTATCGTCGGCAAGAATGAGGGCACGGTGGGCGATGTCCGCATAGCCCTGTGCATGATGTATGGCAAGGTGTCTGATGCAACGAACATTTCACCTGTCTATGGAGGTAATCATACATCTAATGTACAGAATTTCACGGAGTACAATTATTATCTGTACAGTAATGAAAAAGATGCAGATGGGCAGCGAATCGTTCGAATACCATATACAGCGTATAATGACCAATTGGCCATTGACAAAGAAGAATATCTGACGCGCTTCCCCTTTTATCGGCATATCCTGAACACCCACCGCGAGTTGGCGGCATTGTTCCTGTTTGGAGCATCGGAAAGTACCAGTGCACGTGATATCTCGCCGGCTCAGGTCGATGAGATTGGACACTGGGCGCTACAGAAGGGTGTCGCAACTTATCCTATTGTTGAGAAATGGGAAGAGAACACCAAGAAGACGGTTGACGATATTAAGAACAACCTGCCCTCTACTACAGCCAAAGGGGCAGGAAAGTTGCTGAACAATATTGGTGATGATGACTACTACAATGGCAGCGGCGAGAAAGTGACGGCTATGGGTGATGCTGGCTATCTTCATGTGAATCTCAGCATCAACGGAAGTAATTATACAGCCGACCTTCCTATCACCGATATGAACGAGGCCGAATATGACTATACTTGGGGTAAGGTGGTGTTGCCTTTTGCCAATGAGTTCAACGGATGGACACGTGACTACTCCAAGGTTTGTACGGGATGGGAGATAACTTCTATTACTGGAGGCACAGAAGGCATATTTGCCAACTACAATGTGAACGACCGCGACTGTACAGCCAAGGACCTCTATTCTAATAGCAACTATATCTATGCACAAGGCGGCAACTATATCGTTCCCTATGGCGTGACGGGCATCACTATAACAGCCCACTTTGCCAATGCCTTCTATTTGAGTGATGCCTCTTATGAGATAGGTTATAATGGTGAATTTGCGGGGGCTACGGCTAAGGGTGGTAATGTGCCGACGCTTTACCATGGCCAGCCTGTATATACCAGTCTCTCTTCACTTGTGGCTGACTTAAAGAGTGCAACAAATCCGCATGATCAGGCCATCGTCCTGGTTGGCAATTTCCACTACAACATCAAGACATTGGGAGGTTCTATTTTTAATACGGGCAAGGCAGTCACCATCATGAGTAGCGATGAGGATAACAACCAGGAGCCTGATTATGGCTGGTATACATGTAACACCTCGGGCCGACTGGAGGTTCCGCCCTTGCGCTTCGATTTTGTTCCCAATATCGAGATGGGTATGTCCTCTCGTGTGGGAAGTTCGCTCTATCCTGGTCTCGGTATCTGGCATACTCGCGGCTGGTTTGAGTTGACAGAGACCTGTGTCAGCAACATGACACAGTGCGAAATCAATTCTTCTGATTTCGCCAAGGCCGATGATGGGAAAGGAAACAACCGCTGGATAGCCAACAGTGGCTGTTTTGTCCAGATAGTCAGGGCAAGAGATGCTAATTGCACCAAACTGAGTTACATTCAGATTGGTGGCAACGCCTATGTCAAGGAGTTGTACCCTGGCAGCCATACTGACAATAAACTGACGAGTGCGGCTGTACCTATCATCGTGAGTGGTGGTCAGGTGGACGAGTGCTACATGACCGGCTATAATGCAAGCGCTAAGATGAGTGGCAGCATGATACGCTTCTGGGGAGGTGGCGGCAAGATTGGCAAGTTCCTGGGGGCTTATCTGGAGGAGCCTACGGCTGCCGGTCTTACTGTCAAGGTGGATCATGCGCTGATAGGACGATTCTTCGGTGGCGGTACATCGTCTGCTGCCCGTATCAAGGGCAACATCGACATCACCATGAATAACAGTCAGGTGGATTTCTATTGTGGCGGGCCTGAGTTTGGTGATATCGGACCAGTCGAGTCAGGTCAGATTCAGCATACCACCGTGACGACTCGTGCAACGGGCACCACCTTTGGCGAGTTCTATGGTGCAGGCTTTGGCGGAACGTCCATCACGTACAACCGAGAGGCTCAAACGAATAATCTGGATATAACAACTCCTGATACCAAGGAATTTAACATCGCATTTACAAACTACACTAATAATCGCCTGGCATATAAAGAGAACTATGGCATAGGCAACTGCTATAAGTTTGAATACATATTCCACTCTGACGGAAAACAGGGCGTCACTCGATTCTATACAGGTTATGCCCAGTTCGATCTGGCCACTACTGGCAATGTGACGAACACGCTGCAGCATTGCACCGTGAATGGCGATTTCTATGGTGCCGGCTGTCAGGGAAAGGTGGACGGCACTGTCACCTCTCTACTTACTGATTGTGAGGTAAAAGGCAGTGCCTATGGTGGTGGCTTTAAAGCAGAGTCGAATGAAGTGGATGTCTATCCAACGGATAAACCCACCTATGCATTCTACACCAAAGAGACGGGTATCTTCTCGGAATTTGGCAAAGTAGATCCGGTGCA
Organism: Prevotella sp.; assembly: GCA_017467535.1. Classification (GTDB taxonomy): domain Bacteria; phylum Bacteroidota; class Bacteroidia; order Bacteroidales; family Bacteroidaceae; genus Prevotella. Next base: position 46,135 of record JAFUST010000084.1, read on the forward strand.
ATACGAATGGCGTCAGGGCGATGCTACCACTCAAAACACCTCTTCTGGCAATATCTTGTACACGAGCAAGGATATCAATATGTCGGAACTCGGCAACGTCACGGGAACCATCAGCCTCACCATTGACGGCAAGAGCATCATAGGTACTGAAGGCAGTCCTGGCAATATCTATGGTGGTGGCAACGAGAGCAAGTCGCTCGGTGATACAAAAGTTACCTTGAACAACAACGACGGACACGTCTATGGCAATGTCTATGGTGGCGGCAATCAGGCTGATGTCGGCGGCAGCGTGACTGTGAACATGAGTGCAGGCACCGTGGAAAAAGATGTCTACGGTGGCGGCGCATTGGCCAGCACGAATATTAATAATGCCACAAACTATGGCACGGAATCAGAGACTGTCACGTCGACGACTGGCAACACGACGACCGTCAACCTGACGGGCGGCACCATCAAGGGTGATGCCTATGGCGGCGGACTGGGAAGTCTTGGTACTGATCCTGTAGCGGCGATGGTCTATGGTGATGTCAATGTGGAACTGGGCAGTGAAGACGGAACAACGGCTACGGCTTTCCATGTTGGCCACTATTCGGATGATGGCCATACTGGAGTTGTGAAGAGTGGACGTGTGTTCGGCTGTAACAATCTGAACGGCTCGCCGAAAGGCGATGTGACGGTGACGGTATGGAGTACGGATAAAGGTAATGTCGAAAAGTCTGAAACGCCAAATAAGTCAAGCGATGATGCTACCTACCATCTGGCTGCTGTCTATGGTGGCGGTAATCTGGCTAACTATACGGCTACGGGCAAGAAGACACATGTCATAATTAATAGTTGTGAGATCCCCAGCATCGAATATGTCTATGGTGGCGGTAATGCGGCTGCCGTTCCGGAGGCCAGTGTCGACATCTATGGTGCATACGAGATTGGATACGTGTTCGGCGGTGGTAACGGTGCCGACGAATATACCCTTGACAACGGTACAAGTTGGAATACCAACCCGGGTGCCAATGTCAATGGAGATGCTACCACCGTGTTACATGGCGGTACAATCCACGAAGCCTTTGGCGGAAGTAACAAGAAGGGAACCATCACTGGCAGTGTCTCTATATCTACCGAGTCCGGTTCTTGCGATTTGAGCCTCGGTAAACTCTATGGCGCTGGTAAGGAAGCCGACATCGAGGGCGACCTGATTGTGACGCTCGGCTGTATGCCCGGTGATGAAAACAAGACGGATGAGGTGTATGGCGGTGCTGAGAATGCCAATGTGAAAGGCAACGTGGAACTGACCATCACCAGTGGCAGTTTCCGCAAGGTGTTTGGCGGAAATAACCAGAGTGGTGCCATCTTCGGACATATCAAGTTGAATATCGAGGAGACGGGCTGTAATCCTATCAAGATAGATGAACTCTATCTGGGCGGCAACCAGGCGGCCTATTCGGTATATGGTTACAAGAACACAGCCGCAGAAGGTGAAGACCCAGTATATGAAAAAAGGACCTCGAAAGACGATGGCACCGCAGTGATCTTCGGTTTCAATGATCATACAACGCCCGATGCTGAGACTGGACAATATGCCGATCCCGAGTTAAACGTCATCTCTGCCACATACATCGGTCAGGTGTTCGGTGGCGGTTTAGGTTCGGGCGCAGCACTCTATGGCAATCCGACGGTGGGCATCAACTTGACAACGGGTGCTTTCTACAATGATGCAGAAAAGGGTGTTCCTGCTAAAATGACCGCTTTGGGGCTTACATCTACTGATAACCCCAATAAGTTGGGTATTATCGGCGACGTGTTTGGCGGTGGTAATGAGGCAACCGTCTATGGAAACACCACGGTGAATATCGGCACAGAAACAACCGCCACCTTGACCTCTGTTGACGATGACCCAGAGACAACAGATGTTAACGAGCAAACGCCTTCAGTCCTTGGTGCCTATATCACCGGCAGTGTCTACGGTGGCGGTAATGCTGCCGACGTGACAGGTAACACGAATGTGACGATGGCTAAGGGCTTCGTCTTTGACGGTGTCTATGGCGGTGGACTCAAAGGCTCCGTGGGAACCTTTGCCATGACGTATCATACCGGAGAGAAAGCCCATTCTGGTTGTATAGGAATACCGGGAAATCTTACTGAAGGAACTGGAACATGTAGGGTTTCCATCAGTGGCGGACAGGTAGGTCCTTTTGAGACGGCGATGGCCGATGGCGGTATGAAGAACAGTGGTCGCCACTTCTTGAAAACTGGTGAGGAAGGTCCCGTTGACTACGGCTTCGTGTTTGGTGCAGGTCGTGGTGAGACCGTTGGTCCCGGCAATCCTGATGCTGACTACTATGCTTATGTTGGTAATACGGAGGTAACCATCAGCGGTACGGCCCTTGTCATGGCTTCCGTCTATGGCGGTGGTGAGAACGGTCGTGTGCGTGGCAATACCAAGGTAAATATTCAAGGTGGCCAGATTGGTTGCGGTGTAGGACAGACGGCAGCATACGCTGATGATGCATTCACATTCATCAATCCTTTAGAAAACGAGGTTACTGGAACGAATGCCCTCTCCGAATGTTCGAGTTGGGATTATGGAATAGATACCGATGAAGACGATAAAGACGACACATGGTTGCCTTACGATCCTTATGCAGACAACACAGTAACCGATGCCAGCAAGACCGGTTCCGATGGTCATACCTATTATGGTAATGTGTTTGGTGGTGGTTCTGGCTACTATCCTTATGCGAAGGGACAGTGGCTTCGCTCCGCGGGCTTGGTGGAAGGAAACACCGAGGTGGAGATTACCGGTGGTCATGTCCTGACGGCCGTCTATGGCGGTAATGAGTTGACGGATGTGAGAGGCACTTGTAAGGTGAAGATCTCAGGTGGTACGGTGGGTGTACCCCGTACTTTGCAGACCATTTTGGGGCACCCCGTCACCTGTTCTGTCTATGGTGCTGGTAAGGGTGACGAGCGTACCGCCTTTAACAAGTGGACCAATGTCGGTAACGTGGAAGTAGAAATTAGCGGCGGTATCATCTATGGCTCCGTCTTTGGCGGCGGTGAGGATGGTCACGTACTTGGTAATGTTGATATGACCATCAAGGAGGGTGCCGTGATTGGCACCTGGGGCACCAGTTTCGTTGATGGTAACGTGTTCGGTGGTGGTCGCGGCTTCGGCGGCACGGCCTACACGGCAGGAAACGTGGCTGGTAGCATCTCGCTGAACATCGAGGGCGGCAACATCCTGGGTTCTGTCTACGGCGGTGGCCGACTGGGCTCTGTGGGCTATGGCCTCTTCGATACAGGCGAAACGGGCTATGGCCAGATGCGCGCAGACGATGACACCGAAAGTGGATTCAACACCAGTGGATACTTTACGAAGGGTCGTGGTCACGTTGACATCACTATCACTGGCGGCACCATCGGCAACCGTTATGAGTATGTCTACAATCCTTCGGCCGATGTTAAGAGCAGCACCATGCCGCTGACAGAGTTCGACGGCAACAACCATCTGACCCACACCAAGGGCGGCAATGTCTTTGTCGGTGGCATGGGACGACGTACCAAGCAGGACGGCGTGACTGCTATTGATATAGAAGACGACGGTATCGACTGGAAGAGTTTGGGTGCTGTCAAGAGTACCAAACTGACCATCAGTGGTGGTACGATTAAGAGTAATGTCTACGGTGGCGGTGAGTTAGGAGCCGTGGTGGGTAGCCATACTACCGGCAGCAAAGCCTGGGGTACGGAGATTTCTATTACTGGCGGCACCATTGGTTCAGAGATTAAAGACGGAGAAACGCTGAAATACACCTTTGGCTCTGTCTACGGTGGTGGCATGGGACTCGTCTATACGATGGGGACAGGAGAAACAACAACGTACATCCAAGAGGGTGGTAACGTGGAAAGCAACACGAAAGTTGCCATGAGCGGTAGCAGTACCAAGATCCGCGCCAGTGTGCTTGGCGGCGGTGAGTTGGCTCAGGTTGGCGGAAATTCTGATGTCACAATCAGCGGCGGAGAAGTCGGCCACGCAGGCATCACCGCGGGCGGTGCCGAGATTGGAAATGTCTATGGTGCAGGCAAGGGCCATCTGAATGTCAGTACGGCAGGTCGCATCTGTGGAAATGCCGATGTGACTGTCACTGGTGGTCATATATACCATAATATATATGGTGGCGGTGCTTACGGTACAGTGGGAACATTCACGTATGGTGGAAATTACAACACGCCCAGTGCACTCACTTCTGGTGGTACGGCTACGGTCACCATTACGGGCGGTACCATCGGCACTGATGGTCACGACAACGGCATGGTGTTCGGCTCGTCGCGTGGTGATGTGACTGCGGCTCAAGATGGACAAGATCCTAATAATAAACTGGCCTGGGTCTACGATGCCAATGTCACCATCGGCACTTCCGGCTCTTCGTCGGGGCCGCAAATCAATGGCTCTGTCTATGGCAGCGGTGAGAATGGCCATACGTATCACGATACTGATGTTAAGGTGTATAGCGGAACCGTCGGCATGACCAGCGGGAACTATGAGAACCGTGGCAATGTCTATGGTGGCGGCTGCGGTACTGATACCTACGACGTGACGACGGGCACGGGCACTGATGCCGTGACCAAGACCTACTACAACCGGCTGGCAGGCATCGTGCTGGGCGATACCCGGGTGACGGTGGCCGGCGGCCACGTGGTGCGCAATGTCTATGGCGGCGGTGCCATGGGATCTGTGGGCGTGTTTGAGCGTGAATCGAGCAACGATGCCAATATGCCGGGCGAAATCACTGGCCTTACTTCAGGCGGCAAATGCACTGTCACCATCAACGGCGGACAGATAGGCCCCGACAACATGACGATGCCTACGTTTGCCGGTATGGTGTTCGGCGCAGGCCGTGGTGAGGCGCGCGACACGCTGGTCTATCCTAACTTGCCGCGAGTGATCTACGTCAACGATACCGAAGTGAATATCAATGCTGGTGCTCAGATTAAAGGTTCCGTCTATGGCGGCAGCGAGAGTGGCCACGTGCTGGGTGATACCCATGTGACGGTGAACGGTGGAACGATAGGCAATGGCAACTCTGAGACTGGCACACCTTGTGCACACTGGAATTATGAGTTGGACGGATTGGCTTATGATAAGTACGCAAAAACGCTTGTGAGTGGTGACTGGAAATATGAGAACGGTTCATCTACCGAGGGCGGTGCCACGACGGCCACCGACGGCCACACGTTCTATGGCAATGTGTTTGGTGGCGGTTCGGGCTACACGCCGTATGCTCCAGGTAAGTGGGTTCGTTCGGCAGGTGTCGTTCGGGGCAACACCTTGGTAGAAATCAAGGACGGCAAAGTTCTGAGCAATGTCTATGGTGGTAACGAGTGTACCGACGTGTGGGGTAGTTGTACTGTTAACATGGAGGATGGCACCATAGGTGTGCCTCGCCGTGCCGACGATGTTGCCGCACTGCCAACCATCGGTCATCTCTATGGAGGCGGTAAGGGCGACAAGCGCGTGCTCTTCAATACTTGGACCAACGTGGCCAGCACCAGCGTCAATGTGACGGGTGGCACGATTTATGGCTCCGTCTATGGCGGCGGTGAGGATGGTCACGTGCTGGGCAATGCCGAGACGACCATCGAAGCGGCTTCGGGCAAGACCATTGTTATCGGTAACAACTATACCTCTAACGATGCTTCCCGCTGGGACGGCAATGTCTTCGGCGGTGGACAGGGATCGGCCTCGGCACTCACGGCTGGTGTCGTGGCAGGCAACGTCACGCTGAACGTGAAGAGTGGCGACATCAAGGGATCCGTCTATGGCGGTGGTCGTATGGCTTCGGTAGGCACTTACTTTACTGACCCAACAGCGACCAATTACGGAAAACTGCATACAGATGACACAGATAAACACGGTAACATCACCGTCAACCTGACGGGTGGCACCATTGCCCGACACGTCTTCGGCGGCGGTATGGGTACGACGGACACCAAGTACGACACCGCAACCCACACCTGTGATGATCTGGGCATCTCGCGAAACACCACGGTCAAACTGAACCAGGGAGTTAGTATTGCTGAAGGAAAAGGCTGCATCGTGGGTGGCAACATTTTCGGTTGCAACAATACGAATGCTTCGCCCAAGTACACGGCAACTGTCAATATCTATGGCACGCAGAACAATAGTAAGACCAAGACAAAAGGTTCTTACGACATTTCTGCCGTCTATGGCGGCGGCAACTTGGCGGCTTTTGTGCCTGATACGAATACGGGCACAATCCACGTCAACATCTACGGCTGCGACTACACGAGCATCCAGCAGGTCTATGGCGGCGGCAATGCGGCCTCTACACCGTCCACCCATGTCGATGTTTATGAAACCTACGAGATAGACGAGGTGTTCGGTGGCGGTAACGGTAAGGACAACATCGTGCCAGAAGGTGAAACCGTCGAATGGCCTAATCCGGGTGCCAATGTGGGCTATCTGAACTATAGCGAGTATGTAGGCACAGGAGACGATAGGGTGGTTCGCGACAAGGCCGACGCTGCTACTAAGGATTTACGTTTGGCAAGCAACTATGTCTACGGCTCTGGCGATGCCAACGTGACCATCCACGGCGGTACGGTGCACCGCGTGTATGGCGGCTCGAACACGAAGGGTAATGTGCGCATCTCGGCTGTGACGATGCTGGAAGACGTGACGGGCTGTGAGTTCCATGTTGACGAGGCTTACGGTGGTGGCAAGAGCGCCCCGATGGATGCCACGTCGCGACTGGACATGGCCTGCATACCGGGTCTGAAGACGGCCTACGGCGGTGCTATGGATGCCGAGATTGAGGGCGACGTGGAACTGACCATCACCAACGGCACCTACGACCGCGTGTTTGGCGGCAATAACGTCAGCGGATTCATCAAGGGCAAGATTACGGTGAACATCGAGGAGACGGGCTGTAAGCCCCTCATCATCGGCCAACTCTACGGTGGTGGCAACCAGGCTCCCTATCGTCCCACAACAGCCGATGGCATAGCCAATGGCATCAATGTGAATGTCCGCTCGTTCACCAGCATCGGCGACATCTATGGCGGCGGCTACGGCTCAACGGCCAAGGTGACCGGCGATACCCACGTGAACATCAATGTGAGCAAAGGCCGGTATGCGGCTGGAACCTACGAGTACAGCGTCGTAGAGAATAACCAGACCGTCACGAAGCATATCAACGACTACACTGGCAATAAGACCATAGAGTATAAGGAAGGTGATGAAACCAAGACCGTCGATGTCTACTTGCCTCCCTTCACGGCCAACCATATTGGTGCCATCAACAACGTGTTCGGCGGCGGCAATGCGGCGGAAGTGGATGGCAGTACGAACGTCAACATCGGTACGCTGTCGTCGCAGGTGTTTGTGACGCCCAAGACAAAAACCGTATCCGGCAGCGAAGTGGATACTACTGACGAGGAACGAACGAAGGCCGTTGAGGGCGTCGATATCCGCGCCAATGTCTATGGTGGCGGTAATCAGGCCAAAGTGACAGGCGATACCAACGTCGTTATCGGAAAGAGAGCAGAATGAGCATTTCTGCTCTCTTTCCTTGGTCAATTCGCAAAAACTTCGTAACTTTGTCGGCGAATTGATCAATTACGTTTTATGAAGAAATTTGTCCTAGACTTGAAGGTCAAGTCCGTGGAGAAGGTGCATGAGCGCTATGTGCTGATACGCCTGACCGATGACCAGCCGCTGCCGGAGATGCAGCCGGGGCAGTTCGTAGAGGTCAGGGTAGACGGTTCGCCCGCCACCTTCCTGCGCCGACCGATATCCATCAACTTCGTTGACCGTCAGGCCAACGAACTGTGGTTGCTCGTAGCCTGTGTGGGCGACGGCACCCGCCGTCTGGCCGAACTGAGGCCCGGCGACACCCTCAACTGTATGTTGCCACTGGGCAATGGGTGGACTTGTCCACAGAAGACTCTCCCCCGGCCCCTCCCTGTAAGGGAGGGGAGTGGTTACTCTCAAGCACAGTCACTATCTACTCCCCTCCCTCACAGGGAGGGGTTGGGGGAGAGTCTGTTGGGGGAGAGTCTTTTTCTCCTCATCGGTGGCGGCGTGGGCGTGGCTCCGCTGCTCTATCTGGGGGCGGTGCTGCGGCAGAGTGGGGTAGAGCCCACGTTTCTGCTGGGTGCCCGTTCGAAGAAAGACCTGCTGATGCTGCAGGAGTTTGAGAAGTATGGCCGCGTGCTGGTGACCACCGAGGACGGTTCGATGGGCGAACGGGGCTTCGTGACCAACCACAGTGTGCTGCAGCAGGAGCACTTCGACCTCATCCAGTGCTGTGGCCCCACGCCGATGATGAAGGCCGTGGCCCGCTATGCCCGCCAGAGCGGCACGGCGTGCGAGGTGTCGCTGGAGAACCTGATGGCTTGCGGACTGGGGGCCTGCCTGTGCTGTGTGGAGAAAACCACCGAGGGCAACCTGTGTGTCTGCAAGGAGGGACCTGTGTTTAACATCAATAGACTGCTATGGCAAGACTAAACGTACAGATAGGCGACCTGCGCCTGAAGAATCCCGTGATGACTGCCTCGGGCACGTTCGGCTACGGACTGGAGTTCCAGGACTTCATGCCCCTGGACGGCATCGGCGGCATCATCGTGAAGGGCACCACCCTCCGTCCTCGCGAGGGCAACGACTATCCACGCATGGCGGAGACGCCGATGGGCATGCTCAACTGCGTGGGACTGCAGAACAAGGGCGTGGACTACTTCTGCGAGCACATCTATCCGCAGATCAAGGACATCGACACCAATATGATTGTCAACGTGAGCGGCTCGTCGCCGGAGGACTATGCCGAGTGTGCCGCCCGCATCGATGCGCTGGACCGTATTCCCGCCATCGAACTGAACATCTCGTGCCCCAACGTGCACGACGGCGGCATGGCCTTCGGCGTGACCTGTGCCGGAGCCGAGAGCGTGGTCAGGGCAGTGCGCGAGCGCTACCACAAGACGCTCATCGTGAAACTCTCGCCCAACGTGACCGACATCACCGAGATTGCACGGGCCGTGGAGGCTGCCGGTGCCGACGCGGTGTCGCTCATCAACACGCTGATGGGCATGGCCGTCGACATTGAGCGGCGGTGCAAGGTGCTCTCCATAGGCACTGGCGGACTGAGCGGCCCCTGCGTGAAGCCCGTGGCCCTGCGCATGGTCTACCAGGTGGCCCACAGCGTCGGGATTCCCGTCATCGGCCTGGGTGGCATCTGCTCGGCCCAGGATGCGCTGGAGTTCATCATGTGCGGTGCCACCGCCATCGAGATCGGCACCGCCAACTTCCTCGATCCCGCCATCTCCATCAAGGTACGCGACGGCATCAACGACTGGCTCGACCAACATGGCGTGGCTTCGGTGACAGAAATTACCGGAACCATAGATTAAAAACGACAACTAATTTACTAAGCAATGAAAGCAAGACTATTACTCAGTACGTTGTTGCTGGCCGGCAGCATGGCTGCCTCCGCCCAGCAACTGGCCTTCCCCGGTGCGCAGGGCTTCGGTCGCTATGCTACCGGCGGACGCGGCGGTACGGTGTACCACGTGACCAACCTGAACGACAAGGGCAGCGGCTCGCTGCGCGATGCCATCAGCCAGCCCAACCGCATCATCGTGTTCGACGTGAGCGGCGTCATCCGCATCAACTCCCGCCTGGTGTTCAGCAGCAACCTGACCATTGCCGGACAGACGGCCCCCGGCGAGGGCATCACCGTCTATGGCGACGGTATGTCGTGCTCGGGTGCCTCGAACGTCATCATGCGCTATATGCGTTTCCGCATGGGCTCTGTCGGCACGAAGGATGCCGACTGTGCCGGTCTGGCCAATGGCGGCAACATGATCTTCGACCACTGCTCGTTTGCATGGGGACAGGATGAGAACTTCTCCATCAACTGGGACAAGAAGGGCGTGGAGCCTCACGACATCACCATCCAGAACAGCATCGTGGGCCAGGGCTTGATGCAGCACTCGGCCGGCGGTCTGATACAGGCCGACAACATCACCATGTATCGCGTGCTGCTCTGCGACAACAAGACGCGTAACTTCAAGGTGAAGGGCAAGCACCAGTATGTGAACAACATCGTCTACAACTGGAGCGCCTATGCCTACGAGATGGGCGGCGAGTCCAGCGGCGAGTCGTTTGCCAACGCCGTGGGCAACCTCTTCATCAACGGCAACTCCACCAGCACCTCGGCCAACGGCTTCTCGGGCGGTAACTCGGGATTCCACTTCTATGGCGACGACAACTGGCAGGACCGCAACAAGGACGGCATCTTCAACCCCGAACTCTTCACGGGCGATGGCGGCGGCGACCGTCAGAGCAAGCCCTATGACTATCCGGCACTGGACACCTGGTCGGGCAAGGACCTGGTGGAGAAACTGCTGCCTGAGGTGGGTGCCTCGCTGCCCTATCGCGACCTGACCGATGCCTACATGGTGAACGAGGTGCTGTCGTTCGGCAAGAAGGGCAACCTCATCACCAGCGAGAAGGATCTGCCCTACGGCACGCCTGACACCTGGAGCACCTTCAAGGGCACCAAGGCACAGGACACTGACGGCGACGGTATGCCCGATGCCTGGGAGGAGGCCAACGGCACCGACAAGACCAAGAACGACGCCATGACCATAGCCGCCAACGGCTATGCCAACATCGAGAACTACTTCAATGCCATCTCCAAGGACAGCCGCGAGTTCTTCCTGCGTGCCCCGATGCTGCTGGCCATGTCGGCTTCTACCACCAACAGCGTGACGCTCGAATGGGCCGACTTCACCGACAACGAGGAGGGCTTCATCGTGGAGATGAAGCAGGGCACCGACTTCGTGGAGATTGGCCGTACGGCAGCCAACGTGAGCACCTTCACCTATGCTAATGATGACCTGAAACCTGCCACCTCCTATGTGGTTCGCGTCTGCGCCTACGAGGGCGACAAGAAGTCGGACTACACGGCAGAACTGACGGCCAAGACGCGTCCCGAGCAGACGGACATCATCGATGCTGACAACTTCCAGGGTACGGGAGCCGGCGAATGGCTCATCGCTCCCACGGCTGACGAGACCTACACGCTGACCGAGGCTAAGGACTACACGGCAGTGGTGGTGCGCAGCGATGCCAACGTGACCATCGGCGGCACGGGCTACATCAGCGGCACGGCCTCGCTCAACAAGACCGGACGGGGCACGCTCACCGTGGCCAGCGACCAGCACTACACGGGGGCCACCGTGCTGCACGACGGCACTTACGAGTTCTCCAGTCTGAAGAATGGCGACCAGCCCAGCGGTCTGGGCATGAGCCAGGAGTTTGCACAGAACTGGGTGATGGACGGCGGCGTCTATAAGTACACGGGGGCCACGACGGCCACCAACCGTTCGGCCCGTCTCTACAGCGACACTGAACTGAACATCGCCCGTAGCGGCACGGCCGTGACCATGAGCGGCTCGATGGAAGGTCAGGGCAACCTGACCATCGACGGCGAGGGCCAGGTGGTGGTCAACTCTACCAGTTTCTTCAACTTCGACGGCAACCTCGTGCTCAAGGGCGGCGAGGTGAGACTCAACTCGAAGGACGTATCCGACAAGGGCATCGGCAAGGCCTCGAAACTCGTCCTGCAGGGCGGAGCATTCTCGGCTGTGGGCAAAAACGAAGCCAACGTCACCTACAGTTTCCCCATCGAGGCCGTGGCAGGCACCACCTCGTCCACTTATTTCGACCTGTGGAACACCAATAAGTGTACTGTCACTGGCACTGGCACCCTGGAGTGGGGCGTCACCTATCTGCGCGAATACATCGAGGGCAACTGGGACGGCTTCACTGGCCACCTCGTCATCAAGCCCTTCGGCAGCAACGGCACCAACCGCCAGTTTGCCATCCGCAACAATGTGGGCATCCGTAACGCCACCATCTATCTGAAGAGTGGTGCTGCCATCAATGGTGCCAAGAACGAGTCTACCTACTATCTTGGCGGACTGTCGGGCGAGGCCGGTTCTATCCTGGCCGGCTTCAATGTAAAGGCTAAGGGTAGCGGCACATGGGTCGTAGGCGGAGCCAATACCGACGAGACCTTCAATGGCATCATCAACAATAACGACCAGGCCGGCAGCCATCCTGGCACTACCAACATCGTGAAGGAGGGCACTGGCGACTGGCGCTTGACGGGCACTAATGTCTATGCCGGTACAACGAAGGTCAACGCCGGAACGCTCATCGTCAACGGCAAGCACACGGGCACCGGTGCCATCACCGTGGCCGCTGCTGCCACGCTGGCCGGACGGGGCTCGCTGGCCGGTGCCGTCACGCTCAACGGCACGCTGCAGGTGGGCGACACGCTGGCCACCGATGCCGGCCTGAACTTCGGTGGCGGCCTGCGTCTGGGCACTGCTGCCGTGCTGAGTCTCAACGAGGCTGCACAGGAGACTACCCACTACAATGGCGACGAGATACAGGCCTTCACGGGCACCGTCACCAGTGGCACCTTTGCCAAGATACTGCCCGAGACGCCCGGCGAGGGTCAGACCTGGGACACCAGCGACCTCTACACCAAGGGCATCCTGCGCGTGGTGGGCGGACAGGAGAAACCCGATGACCCGCAACCCGAGCCCGAGCCGCAGAGCGAGACCAAGAAGGTCTGCATCGCCTGGGGCAACTGCACCAGAACGGGTGGCGACAGCAATTGCACGGAGTTGGTGGGCAACGAGGAGAGTCCTTCCAACAACATCGGCTTCTCTATGCACTATACCACTGCGGACAAGACCTACTCCAAGGGTGAGAAGATGACCTACGACTTCGACGGCATGCAGCGCACGGGCATCAAACTGTCGAACGGTTCACAGAACAGCATCATGATTCCTGATGGCTACAAGGTGACCAAACTCACACTGTGGAGTATCGTGGGCACTAACAGCAGCAACCGTACCAGTTACTGGAAGGAAGTGGCAGGCAAGTCTTTCACCGAGGCTGATGGTCAGATTCTCAACCTCACCGCCACTGCCGCAGCACCCAACAAAGCCGAGTTCACGCTGAACAACGTGCAGAAGGAACTGACCTTCACCAATGCCGGCGAGCAGCAGAGCATCGTCATCGTGATGGAGTATCACACCGGTGGTGATGATACCGGCGTGGAGGCCGTCACCTATGGCGGCACCCTTCGTACCGAGTACTACACTCTTTCCGGCGAGCGTATCTCCGCTCCCTCTAAGGGCCTCTACTTGATGCGCATCTACAGCAGCGACGGCCGTGTGCAGTCCCGCAAGGTGCTCTTCTGAGCGGTTGCAGTAGGCATGCAGGTCGCCAAGTACCTGTTTGGAGCCTCCAAACGCACCGTTTGGAGGCTTCAAACGGGTAGTTTGAAGGCTTCAAACACGGTGCTTGGAGTGCCTCGGTGAAGGTCGCTTCCAGCGGCCTTATACTACCTTCTCTCTCGTAGAGAGAAGTACGTATAGGCCCTGAAGCCTTCACCTCGGC
>JAFUST010000015.1 GCA_017467535.1 Prevotella sp.
CTGTGGGCTGTGGGCCGCCTTCTGCTCTGTCTGCTCATTCTGCACAGGAGCCATTGGGGCGACATCCTCACTCCAGGCCTCATTCTTGCGGGTATCATTCAGGGCCTTGTTCTTGGCACGCAACTCCCGCTCGTCACTCAGCAGCGAGTTGTCGGCCACAGGGTCTATCTCTACATCCTTCACCTTCAGCAGATAGGCCGAATGATTGTCGGCATTGCTCTGGGTCAACTCGATGAGTTGCTTCACCTTCTCCTCATCGGTTCTGACAGGATTGCCAATGATGCCCAGCAGTTCGTCATCATCCATCTGTTCCAGCATACCGTCGGTGCACAGATAGAAGTAGTCGCCAGGCTTCACGTCGGTAATATGGGCAAAGGTGGCCTTGGTGCGCTGGTCCTGATAGGGCTGCATGGCCTTCAGGATGACATTCTTGCGCGGCGACGTAGCCATGCCGTGGTAACTGATCTCGCCCAGGTCATAGAGTTGCTGCACCAGCGAGTGGTCGCGGCTGCGGAAGCGCACGCCCTCCGGGAAGCCCAGGGAGGGACGCAGGTGGTAGATACGGCTGTCGCCAATATGAGCCACCAGACAGCCTCCCGCATGGAAACAGATGAAGGTCATCGTAGTGCCCATCGTGCCCTCATGACGCACATCGGCAGCATCCAGGGCATCGTATGCCTGTTCAAGTGCCTGCTGGAACTGCTCGTCGGTGAAGGGCTTCTGGGGGTCATAGAGACTCTCGCACATCTTGCCGAGGGCATCGCGAACGGCGGCACTAGCCACCTCACCCTTGTCCATGCCGCCCATGCCGTCGCACACCACGAACACACGGTTCTGGTCGGTGGCCTCGCCCATCAGCGGATAAATGGAGTCCTCCTGGTTTTTGCGGCCTCCCATTTCATAGATGGCCTGCGGTTGAAATAGTTGAATTTTCATATCTCGCTTTCGTTTGTTTCAAAGATATAGACTAATAACAATGGGCAAAGATAAACAGAAATTCCGACCTATGCAAATTTTTTTGCCAAAAACTACGCGTCAACGCATCCGAACAACAACATTTTTCCCCATTCGTTTCGCATTTCAACTTTTTATGCTTAACTTTGCACACAAATAACGGAGAACCGAAATGAGGCAATACTTAGACATACTGAACCGCATACTGACCGAGGGCACCCAGAAGGGCGACCGCACGGGCACGGGCACCATCAGCATCTTCGGCACGCAGAGCCGCTACAATCTGGACGACGGCTTCCCCGTGCTGACAACGAAGAAACTACACCTGAAGTCAATCATCTACGAACTGCTATGGTTCCTGCAGGGCAACACCAACGTACACTGGCTGCAGGAGCACGGCGTGAGGATATGGAACGAGTGGGCCGATGAGAATGGCGAACTGGGGCCTGTCTACGGCCACCAGTGGCGGTCGTGGCCCGACTACGACGGCGGCGTGATTGACCAGATACAGCAGGTGGTAGACCAACTGAAGAGCAACCCCGACTCACGCCGGATGATCGTATCGGCGTGGAATGTGGCCGAGGTGAACAAGATGGCCCTGCCGCCGTGCCACACCATCTTCCAGTTCTACACCTGTCCTTCGCAGGAAGGGGGCAAGCGGCGACTGTCACTACAGTTGTACCAGCGCTCGGCCGACACATTCCTGGGCGTGCCGTTCAACATTGCATCCTACGCCCTGCTGCTGCAGATGATGGCGCAGGTGGTAGACATGGTGCCTGGTGAGTTCATCCACACCACGGGCGACACCCATCTCTACCTGAACCATCTGGAGCAGGCCCGTCTGCAACTGACCCGCGAGCCGCGTCCGCTGCCCGTGATGAAGATCAACCCCGACGTAAAGAGCATTTTTGACTTTCATTATGAGGACTTCGAACTCATTGGCTACGATCCTCACCCCCATATCAAAGCAGAAGTAAGCGTATGATAAGCATGATTGCCGCTGTGGCCAAGAACCGCGCCATCGGCTTTGAGAACAAACTGATATACTGGCTGCCAAACGATTTGAAGCGGTTTAAGGCGCTGACCACAGGACACACCATCGTGATGGGCCGCCGCACGTTTGAGAGCCTGCCGAAGGGCGCGCTGCCCAACCGCCGCAACTGTGTGCTGACCACCAGCACCGCCGAACTGCCGGGCTGCGAGTGCTTCCCGTCGTGGGAGGCCTTTATCGCGTCCTGCCAGCCAGATGAGGATATATATATAATAGGTGGAGCCAGCCTCTACAAAGGGCTCCTCGACAAGGCCGACCGTCTCTGTCTGACTGAGATTGACGACACGCCGCAGCAGGCTGACACCTTCTTCCCCGACTACAGTGACTGGACGGAAGAGGCGCGCGAACACCACCCTGCTGATGAGCGGCACTCGCACGCCTATGACTTCGTGGACTATGTGAAGACTACTCTTCGCCGTCGATAATGTCCATCACGGGCAACTGATGGTCGAAGGCCGAGTGGAACGAGATGAGCGTCTGCGAACTGCTCAGACCGAGCGGCTGTAGTTTGTCGTGGATGATGTTGAGCAGGTGGTGGTTGTTCTTGGCGTAGACCTTGATGAAGAGATCGTAGTTGCCGGTGGTGTAGTGGCACTCCACCACTTCGGGCATCTGCCGCAGTTTATCCACCACGCTGTCGAATGATTCAGGTTCTTTCAGGTTCAGGCCGATAAAAGCGCAGGTCTCATAGCCCACCTTTTCTGGGTCGATGATAAACTCCGAGCCTTTCAGCACCCCGATGTTTGTCAATTTCTGGATGCGCTGATGGATAGCGGCACCGCTCACGTTGCAGGCACGGGCCACCTCCAGGAACGGCACGCGTGCATCGTCTGCAATCATCTTTAGGATCTGCTTATCCAATCTGTCAAGTTTCTGATTTGCCATAGTGCTTGTACTTTTTTTTATTTTGCTGTTAGAGATTGTCTTGTTTCCAAGGGGCGCCGCCCGTCGCGCTGCGCCGAGGGGCGGGCGGTGGCCGAGTAACTGATCTTCAGGGCGAACGACTGCTGCAACGCTCGCTTCACCTCGGCTATCAGACCATAGGGGACATCGCGGTCAGCCTTGATGCTGACCAGCATACGGGCACGGTCGTCATCCGACATGCGAGTCCGCTCCTGCTCCACGAACTCGCGGATGTCGGCCACCGAGGCCAACCTATTGTTCAGTTGGATGGAGAACGAGTCGGCAGGCTGCCCGTCCACCCTACCTATATATATATATGTGACGGCCGACTTGGGTGTCATCTTCTGCAGTTCGGTGCCCTGCGGTACCACGTAGTGCACCTTCAGTTCGTCGTCCCTCATGTGGGTGACGATCATGAAGAAGAAGAGCACGGTGAAGATCAGGTCGGGCAGCGACGCCGTGTTCAGACTCGGCAGCGAGTGCTGTCGGCGACTAAAGAGTCCCCGCTTCATCCCTCACCTCCTTTCTGCTCTTGCTCGCGCTCGCTGATGCGCTGGGGGAAGACCATGCTGATGGCGTCGCGCTCCTCCAGCGAGCACTGCTCCAACGGATGGCCGAAGCGCTGCTGCGCCAGTGCGCCGCGCAGTCGGGCATAGCCCGCCACGATGGCGTTCTGCATCGCGAAGTAGGCATCGTAAGTGGCCTGCGGATCCACCTCTATGAAGATGACGTGGCGGTCGCTCACCAGACACTTGCCCAACAGGTGCACCTCGCGCTGGCTCATCTCTGGCTTCTCAGGGTCCTGGGCCGTATTGTCCACGAAGTCGGCCACGCTCAGCGTCAGGTCGGCCGCCGTGATAGGCTCGCCGTTGCAGGTCAGCCGGTTCTGGGCGTCCAGGTGGAGTTGCATCACGTTGCGCCGCTTCACCGTCAGGTCCTGCTCCTCCACAGGGTTGTCGGGCGGCGGCAACTGGCGTGCCAGCCCCTTGTCGGTGTCCATCGACGAGGTAACGAGGAAGAAGATCAGCAGCATGAACGAGATGTCGGCTGTCGATGTCGTGTTCAGTTCGGGCACTTCCCTTCTTCTTCGTGCAAACATACGGTCTTCAGTTGTCACGCGTCAGATACTGGTGTACAATCGACCAGATGACCAGGCCCGCCAGTAGGCCCAGCATCGCGTAGATGGTATAGAGCAGAAAGTCTATCACGGCCGCACCCCTCCTTTCGCCTTCCATTTGCCGATGAGGTCCATCAGCGTGATGGCCGAGTCCTCCATCTGCAGCGTCAGATGCTCAATCTTTGAGATGATGAAGTTGTAGAACACCTGCAGCACCACGGCCACGATGATACCGAAGATGGTAGTGATGAGGGCCATCTTCATGCCCTCGGCCACGATGGTCGGGCTGATGTCGCCCGCCTCCTGTATCTGGTCGAAGGCCATCACCATACCGATGACCGTGCCCAGGAAGCCCAGCGACGGAGCCACCGCTATGCAGAGCCGTATCCACGAGCAGCCGCGCTCCAGGCGAGCCACCTGCACAGAACCGTAACTCATGATGCTGCGCTCCACGGTATCCATGTCATCGCCCATGTGCATCAGTCCCTGATAGCACACCGACGCCACAGGGCCGCGGGTGTCGCGGCAGATGGTCTTCGCCTCCTCCACGTCGCCCTTCTCCAGTCGGGCGTCGATGTCGGCCAGCAACTTGCGCGCCTTGATTTCCGAGAGCGTCAGATAGATGATGCGCTCAATGCACAGGGCCATACCCAGCACCAGGACGATAGCCACCAGCGACATATAGAAGGGCGAGCCCTCCACGAACTTCTGCTTCAGTTGCTGGTGCAGGCTCTGCTCCTCCAGAGCCAGCGTCTCCAGGGCCGCCAGGTCATCCTCGCCCACCATCTCTTCCACGGTCAGTTCGCCCGTCGCCGTGTCGGCCACCGCTGTCGGTGCCACCGTGTCCGCGGCCACAGTCTGAGCCGTTGCCACCGTCTGGCCCGCCAGCAGAAATCCCGCCAAGGCAAGGGCCATGATGATTATTTTCATATCCTCTTGTTAGAAATTTGCAGCAAAGGTACAAAATAAGTTCGGAAAAAGAAAGGAAATCGCGTTTTTCTTTCTATTTCCAAAGGAAAAGTGAGTTCGGAAAAGCCAAATCTCCAGGTCGTTCCTCTGATATTGGCAATTCAAAACGATGTAGGTATCGGGAAATCCCGAACATCTCTTTATGACCTTATAGGGCTGACTAAAGAATTAATATGGATGGGGGATGCCTTTGTTGAGGAGCACCTTCACTTCGGCTATCTGTTGTTGTGTGCACATAAAATAATAACTACCTTTGTTCTCCTTGGGCAAAGATAGTTATCATAAGGTATATGAGAAATACTATCCGATGAGGGCAGAGCACTGGTCGTCGGAACCATACGGACAGTTGCGACACCGGCAGTCACCGAATAGCCAGCGGTCGAACTTCTTCCAGCGCTTCTTGAAGTTGCCGGAGGACTTCTTTGGCCTTTCTGGAGCCATCAGCCCAATGACGAACGAGACGATGAGGACAATCGGGAATATGATCAGCCATTTCAGCATAGTAGTAAGTGGTTTGTTGTTTTCTGCGACAAAGGTACAAAATAAGTTCGGAATAAGAAAAGAAATCGCGTTTTTCTTTCCATTTCCGAACGAAAAGTGAGTTTGGCAAAGCCAAATCTTCGGGTCGCTCCTATTGATATTGGCAATTCAAAACGATGCAGGTATCGGGAAATCCCGAACTTCTCTTTAATGCCTTAACTCACGTTAAGGCCCTATCCCTATAAATAGGGCCTATATGTAAAATTGAAGAATGCTTTGTTTGGGGGATGCCTTTGGAGAGGCATCCCCAAGGCTATGAGTTAGAAGCCTCCAATCGATGGGTTTGGAGCCTCCAAACGACCCGTTTGAAGCCTCCAAACCCATCGATTGGAGGCTTCAAACCCAGCACCCGTCATCTTCGGCTTTTCCCGATACTATCTTCGGAATGAAAGAAAATTCTGATTTTCTTTGGTTGTTTCTGTTTTTTCCACTATCTTTGCAAAATGAAAACTAATGGATAGCCGCGCTTATGAGCACACAAACGATGACACAACAGATAGCCGATTACTTCAAGACCCAGCCTGTCTTGAAGGCTTGGCTCTTTGGCTCCTATGCCCGTGGTGAGCAGAGAGAAGACAGCGATGTTGACTTGCTTGTAAAGTTCGACAGGAGCCTGCCGATAGGTCTGTTCGCCTTCATGCGTATGCATCGTGAACTAGAAGAGAAACTGGGCCTTAGGGTGGACCTCGTAGAAGAGGGCACTCTTCGCTCCGCTGTTCAAGAAACTGCTAATCGTGACCTAAAAGTTGTTTATGAGAGAAGCAATTAGAGACATCGACCGTCTCACCACAAATGCCAATTTGGTTTGGGAGACCTATACCAATGACCTTCCATTATTGAAGAAACAAATCGCCCAGTATATGGAAGAAATAGATAATAATGTATAACCCTATAAAACCGCAAATGCCTATGGGCTGATAAAGGAAACAAGTACATCGGGATGAGGCAGCACCAAGTGTCGCCCGCCCACAGGATACGCTTACTGGGCGTAAAACCAGACAATTAACAAAATTATTCGCTCGGCGACGTTAGGAGACGCTTGCCAGAGCAAGAACTTACAGGTTAGCGTTCCTGTTCGTACTTATTGAAATATGGATTTGAGCTTTTGCTCTTGTTCTTTGAAGCTGAATACCGCCAACATTCAATTACAAAGAGAACAAGCAGTCAGAAGGCTCACGTCGTATAGGCGTGGGCTGTTCATGCTTGTTTTTGTAATAGGTCACTTGGCGGTAACCGAGCTTCAGATAAGCATCGAACGGTTCCGCCTTTTTATTTTCTTACAATTATGCATGCTTTTTTTATATGGACATTTATAATAATGATAGTATTTGGTGTTATGTACTTTTATCGCAAAAAGAAAAATGCTAGTCTAATAAAAACAATATTAATGGGCATAGTTTCTTTCATTGTAACCTTTATGCTTCTTCTTGTTGCCCTTCTAATCTTTATTCCTGACGACCAAGAGTCCAAAGATACGATTTCCACTTCAGAAGTATACGAAAACAGCAAGTATGGTCGATGGACTATACATGAATATGTAAATGAATTCGATGAGCATACAGGAGAAAAGTATCTTCTTCAAAAATCGAAAGACGGGTCATTCTCTAATAGTGCAACAACTAATTCAGAGCTTATCGGAGAAATTCTAATAGATGACAATGGCATTCGTATTAGGCTTAAAGAGTATGGTAGCCGCTATGCTAAAGATGAAGAACATATTGCTTTCAAGGTAAAGAGGAATGGAGAAATAACTGACTTAGGTTCCTTTAACTGGATAGACAATCAAGGATATATAAACTTACGAGAGGAATATTCTGCCACTTTATTAAATTTGTTGTTGCAAGGAGGTGATATAAAATTCTACGGAAGTGTTAATAGCGGTAGGAGTACATATAACTTTACAATAGATGGAGATCATCTCAAAGAGGCTATGAGCGCAATAGGAATTGATGCCAACAAAGCCCCTAAAGCACAAAACGAATAATAATTGTTTTGTACAAATACGCAGACTTATTAACAAACAATATGGTTTATGGAACAGCGACCGACTACAGTGGGGAACAATGAGTACGGCTATGTTTACGTACTGAAGAACCAATGGATGGAGAATCTTGTTAAGATTGGTAAGACAACGAATATCAAGAAACGTATGGATGACCTATACAACACAAGTGTTCCAGCGGCCTTTAGAGCTCTATATGTGTCAAAGTTGCCAATCGACAAGATGGACGATACGGAGCGTACTCTTCACCTCGTATTTTCTGATGATAGAGTGAATCCAAAACGTGAATTCTTTCAACTAGGAGATGAAAAGATAGACAAAGCCATCCGTATATTAAAGTTGGTGGAAACAGAAAACGTGACGGATGAGGTGAACGGCACAGTAAAGACAAGCCTGCCGCCAGAAGAGGAAAAGGCATGGGAGGAGAATTCTGAGATGGTACGACGCGCACGCCGCCCCAATATAGACTTCTTCTTGTTAGGCTTGAATTCTGGCGAGAACCTATATTGGAAAGATGACAATTCTGTTTGCGTAACCATCTGTTCAGCGCGTAAGGTCCTTTACAATGGCAAAGAGTGCTACCTTACAGCAGCCACAAAGGAAGTACTTGGAACGACAGCTCCCATAGCTCCAGCCCCTTATTGGAGATACAACGGTAGGCTTTTGGCAGATATTTATAATGATTTCTATAGTAATCCTTCGGATGGTGAAGAATAGTTTTCATAAAAATAGTAATAATGTATAGATGTCGCATTTTTATCAGAAGTGGTTGACCAACTGGCCTCTGCCAGAAGGAGGTGATGCAGATTAGCGAATACCCCTTGTCCGCATTTTGGGCAATTGCGCGATGATTACCCAGTCGCCGAACTCCACTATCAGCAATGACCAATGGAGTGTTAAGTTGGAAGGCAAGAACAATAAGGGCGGTTTCAAGGCCTATGCTAATGGTCTGCTAACACTCGATGGTGTTTTGACACTTGACGAATGGAATGAGGACAGAATAGTTGAGCGTTCAAGGAGACTTGCAGAAATTGCTTGTCGTGTATGGCAAGGCTAAGATACAACAAAAATTGGAATATTGCGGGTTCTCCTTATCCACATTAGGATGAGGAGAACCGTTTTATCATAGCAATACCCATAGACAAACCCCATCTGCAACGAAGTGCCTAGAATGCGCCGACGAAGTGCCTGGAATCTGCCGACGAAGTGCCTGGAATCTCTTGACGAAGTGCCTAGAATCTAAGTAATGTATAGGTTATCTCAATCAGCGCAGCCAGCAGGCGGTCGTTCTCGTCGGGACGCTGGGCGGCGATGCGGAAATGGTGGGCATCGAGGCCGGGGAAGTTGGAGGCGTCGCGGATGAGGATGCCGTATTGGCGGGCCAGACGATCCTTGAGTTCGGCTGCGGTGAGCAGGTCGCAACGGACAAGCATGAAATGGGTGTCGGTGGGCAGGGCGCGGAAGTGGGGTATCTGGTTCAGGGCATGGTTCAGGCGCTGCGCCTCGACCAGATAAGCTGCCACGTCAGGTACTGCCTTCGTGCCATTGGTGATGAGCCACCGGCCGGCCTCGATGGCCAAGGCGTTGACCGACCAGGGACGGACAAAGGCACGGATGCGGTCGACATTTGCGGCAGCGGAGACAACGTAGCCGATGCGCAAGCCGGGCACGGCGTAGGTCTTGGTGAGGGAATGAATCTGGATGACGTTGCCACGAGCGACGGCCTCGGCAGGCGACATGAGGGGCTGGAGGCAGAAGTCCTCGTAGGACTGGTCGAGGATGGTGATGAGTGATGAGTGATGCGTGGCCGGTGGGGTTGTTGGGACAGCAGAGCCACTGCGCCCCACCCTCGCCTGGCGTCATGCCGAACATACGGCAGGCGTCCTCGTACTCGCTGAACGTGGGTTGCGGAATGCTGTAGTGGCTGATGCCTTGACTGCTGAGCATCTGGGCGATGAGGTAGATGGCCTCGGTGGCGCCGTTGGTCACGAGAACGCACTCGGCAGGTATGCCACGCCGCTCGGCTATCAGCCGCTCCAGAGAATAGGGCTCGGGCTCAGGATACCGACCGACGAGGTCGAGCCTGGAGGCGAGGTGCGCCTTCAGGCCCGACAGGTCGGCATGGGCATAGATATTCGAACTGAAGTTGATCCGAATGTCCTCGTAGCGGTAGCCATCGTCGCCGTGTCCCTGTATCATAAGGCCAGTGCAAAGAGATAGTCAGACAGGCGGTTGAAGAAGCGGAGCACATCGGGCCGCACGGGATAGTGGCGGTGGAGCGTCCAGAGACGGCGCTCCACGGTGCGGCACTGGGTGCGGGCCACGTGGATCATGCCCTCGGGCACCACGAAGCCGACAGGGCGGTCGCTCAGGCGGTCGATGGCCTGCTCCATGCGGGCCGTCAGGTCATCGACGCAGAGCGGACGGGGATTGACCTGTCCCTCAGGCGTGGCAATGTGGCTCATGACGACCAACAGACAGCGCTGCACCTCGAGGAGCAGTTCGTCGGACACGTCCTGCCGAACCACGCCCAGGAGGGCGTTCAGGTGGTCTATCTGTCCGTTGGTCTCTATGCGGATGTCGTCTTTGTCCACCCGCACGCCGCCACGCAGTGAGGTCTGTCCCTCGTCGCCAGTCTTCGTGTATATCTGCTTCATGGCTGCAAAGGTACGAATTTATTTCCTAAAACTTCAACTTCAGGCCAACAATCGCGCGACGGCCGGGCGAATAGAGGGCATACTTGCGGTTGCTGCTGTCGGTGCGGCAGTCCACACGGTCGAAGATATTCTCCACGCCCAGGCTCGGCTCCACCAGCAGATGGCGGCCCAGGTCGAAGGAGTGGGTGGTGTTCAGGTTCCAGAGGCCGAAGCCGGGGGCATCCTCATAAGAGGTGTAGTAGGTCTTCGACTGCAGCCGACCGTTGAGGTTGACATTCAGGCCGTAGCGTCCCCACGAGCGGTGGTAGTTGGCAGCGATGGTGGCCGTGTTGCGGATGCTGCGCTCCAGCAGTGTCCACTCGTCGCCGCTCTTGGTGCGGGCATAGGTGTAGGCATAGTTCACCGAGAGATTGAAGCCCTCGAAGAGGTTGGCCGACACGTTGGCCGAGAGGCCCTTCACGTCGCCCTTGTCGCTGTTCTGGTAGAGCGAGTAGCGCTCCAACCGGGCAGCCTGGTCGGCGGTCATCTCGGGGAACTCGCCTTGCAGCATCTGTAGCGACTGGTCGTCGACGGCAATGTCGCGACGCACCACCATATCGTTGATGCGGTTCAGATAGCCCGTCACGCTGACGGCCAGCACCTTCGAGCGGAATTCGGCATTGAGCGACAGGTAGTGACTCCGTTCAGGATCGAGGTCGGTGTTGCCGAAGATGATCTGCGCCTTACCGCGGTTGACGGAGAAGTAGTGATAGTAGAGTTCGTCGAGCCCTGGGGCGCGGAAACCCTGCGAATAGGTGGCACGCAGGTTGACATGGCCCAGCGAGTACATCAGCGAGGCCTTGGGCGTGAAGTGGTTGCCGAAGGTCTTGTGGTAGTCGTAGCGGGCACCGAGAGTAGCCGTCAGCGAACCGCTGCCCACGGGAATGCGCTGCTCGTGCTGGGCATAGTAGGCCAGGGTGTAGGTCTCCTGGTTGATGTTACCCGATGAAGCCACGAGTTTGTCCAGATGCCAGTCGGAGCCCACGACGGTGGTACCGCCATCCAGCAGTGAGAGGATGGCCTTCACCTGCTGTTCGATGCTGCGCTGCTTCTTCGACTGCACATAGTCGCCCACAGCGTAGGAACCCTCCTTAGCCACATCGTACTCCTTGCCGTAGCGGAAGCGGTCGATGGTGACATCGGCCTGCAGCGAGTTCTTGCTGTCGAACTTATAGATGCCGCCCACATTCCAGCGCAGCGTCTTGTAGCGCATCTCATAGTCGGTGCCACCCGTCACGTCGGCCTGCGTCTCAGGTCGGTCGGTGATCTTGTAGTTGTAGTCAAGACCGGCATTGAAGGCCAGTTGGCGCGAGGGCGAATAGGTGAACTTCTGACTGAGCAGGTGGGAGCGGTAGCCGGTGAAGAGGGGCGCGATGGTGGGGTGCGTGTCGGTGTCCGAACCCTTGTCGTACTCCTCGGTGTAGGTCTGGTAACTGTCGGCGCGATCGTGTGTATAAGTGGTATAGGAGCCGAAGCCGTCCTTGTAGATATCCAGATTGACGCTCTCGGTCAATTTGCCCTCGCCGCTGATGGTGGTGGCATTGCTCACGCTGCAGACGGAACTGGTGGGCTGGTCGGTGATGATGTTGATTACACCGCCGATGGCATCGGATCCATAGAGCGACGAGGCGGCACCATCGAGCACCTCGATGCGCTTCACGCGAGCCATGTTTATGCGGGAGAGGTCGACATTATTGGAGATGTCGCCCGTCAGTTTCTGACCGTTGATGAGGATGAGCACGTACTTGTTGCCCAGTCCGTTCATGCGGAGGAAGGTGCCCATCGACGACGGGGCCATCGACACCTGCGGCAGCATGCGGACGACGGCATCCTCGAAGGTGGTGATGCCCTGCTCGCGAATCTCCTGAGCGGAGAGCACATGGACGGGTGTGGCCGTCGACTTCAGTCGCTGGTGGTGACCCGAGCCCGTGACCACCACGGGGTTGAGGTCATAGGTGCGCGACACCTTCGACGAGTCGCGATGCTCCATCAGGTGGATTTGCGCAAAAGCAGTGCTCCCCGAAAGGAGGAGCACTGCTAAAAGGTTCAATCGAATGTTCATATCAAAAATAAAATGCTGCAAGCAGCCTATTAGTCCTCTACGGCAGTGGTAGGAGTAGACATGCCCTTGCCGGCCTTCACGGCAGCAATAGCCTCACGGGTGTGGGCCATCCACAGTTTACGAACGGCGGAACGCTCGCCCAGAGCGGGGATATACTCGTCGCCAGCCTTATACTTGGTGTAGCAGGCCTCGTTCTTGGGATAGTTGGTCTCATAGGCAGTAGCGCTGAAACCATCCTCGGCATTGAACACCGAGAACCAACTCTCATCGTCGTCAGGATCGGCCATATCGTTGTGAGCGTGGTCACCGGCAATAGACATCAGGGGATAGAGTTGCACCTTGCCGCCGCTGATACCAGCCTCCTTGATGCGAGCCACGACATCGTCCACGAAGTTGTCCTCCATGTCGACCGTGCCCACAAAGCAGCGCTTGCCCAGGGCCTGGAAGTCTTCCTCCAGTTCAGTGTAGCGGGCATTGGCGCCATAGTAGTCATAGCCCTCGGGGTTGCCGTGACCCATGAAAGCCACGATACCGTCGTTCTGCAGAGCAGCCTTCACGTCGCTCTCGTTGAGCAGGGCGTTGGCCAGTTTGGTCACGTCCTCACGCTCAGCCATCAGCGGTGTGCCCACAGCCACACGACCGTCGATGCTGTGCATATACTCCTCGGTGAAGTCGTTGTTGCGGTTGTTCATGAAGTCCTTGACATAGGAGTCACGCACACGGCGATACTCCTCGCCGGGGATGACCTGCAGCGACTGCACCACGATCTGCTTGTAACCAGCCTTGCCGATGGCGGTGAGCCAGTGCTCAGGATCGTAGTAGTTGCGCACCTCGGCAGGATAGTCCTCGTCCTCTACGTTCTCACCAGCAGCAGCCTGGTTGATGCAGATGGCCGACGAGAAAGCGAGAAACACGTCCCACTCGCTGCCGAACTCAGCCTTGTACTCGGCCTCAATCTTGTCGAAGGTGTCGAAAGCCTGCTGCCAGGTAGAGCCGAAAGCCACGAGCAGAATCACGTTGTCGTGCTTCTTGTTCTGGTTCACCTTGTCGTTGACAGCCTGCTGATACTTCTCATAGTTAGACTTGGCGTCATCGTCGTCGTCACTGCATGAAGTGAGGTTCATGCCCATCATGATGGCCAGCATGGCCACCATCAGATACTTAATCTTGTTCATCTTGTTTGTAATTTGAGTTAGACTTATAGTGTGTATTGATCTTCTTGCCCTGATTGAAGCGGATGGTCAGCGAGGCGTAGACGGTGCGGCCGGGCGTGGTGGTGCCCAGATGGAGACCGTGAGGGGTGCGGTCTACGTAGTCGAAAATATTGTCGATACCCACTTCGACACGCATCGACGACGCCTTCTCGTAGGTGATGTCGTGCGAGGTGGAGAGTTTCCATATCTGGTAGCCCTTGCCGTCGCCGTTGAGTTGATAGTAGCGCTTGGTGGAGAAGCGGCCGTAGAGGCCCACGCCCAGTTGGTAGACGGGTGTGAAGCGATGGTTCCACTGCGCAAAGGCGTTGCCCTTGTGGTGGGCCATGCCGTCGATGACCACCTTCTGCAGACGGTCGTGCTCCGTGTCGTAAACCTCGGCATCGGTGTCCAGATAACTGTAGGCTGCACCCACAAGCCACTCGCCGCTGATGCGATAGCGCAGGGTGAAGTCGATGCCCTTGGTCTTGGCCGACTCCAGGTTCTGGTACTGACGGCTCTTCAGCGGCATGTACTGGGCATAGAGGTCGCCCGGCACCTGCGAGTTGGGGATAGTGACCAGAGAGATCATGTCGTCCACCTGATTATAGTAGGCCGTGAGCGTGGCAGAGAAGCCCTTGCGGGTATATTCGCCACCCAGCGAGTAGTAGTTGCTGGTCTGCGGCTTCAGCGAGGTGTTGCCTAAATATAAATAGGTGCCGTTCATGTCGCGAACATAGCGGTAGTGCAGTTCCTTGGGCGTGGGGGTCTTGAAGCCCTGACTCCACGAGGCCCGCAGACGGAAGTCACCGGCGGCGAGCATGGCTGAGAGTTTGGGTGTCAGGTGCAGGCCGAACTGCTCGTTGTTGGTCAGACGAAGACCGGCAGTCAGATGGGTCGACACGGTCTCGCTGAAGTCGTGCCGCCACTCGTCCTGCACATAGACGGCCTCGGTATTGTCGGTAGCACGCCCGCCCTCCACACGGTTGGGGGCCTTCAGCCAGTCGTAGCGCCACTCGGCACCAGCACTCAGGCGGTTGTCGTAGGGCAAGGCGAAGATGCCTTTCAGACTGGCCATCGTGCGCTGCTGGTCACTCTGCAGTTGGTCCTGTCCGCGGTAGTAAGGGAAGTAGGATGTCGGCCTGTCGTTGTAGAAGCCGTCGGTCAGCGTCAGGGCTGTGAAGTCGTAATAGTAGGCATGACGGTTCCAGTCCACATCGAGCGTCACCACATCCTTGCGGTTGGTGGTCCACTTGCCGCCGACGGAAGCCGAAGCATTGTTGTAGCGCAGGTCGTAGGTCTTCACGTCGACACCGGGATGATGGCCGCAGGGACGGTAGATGCGCTTGTAGTAGACGCTACCGTCGGCATAGAGTTCGAGTCCCTTCAGGGGCTCATAGGTCAGATGTTCGGCCACCTGCCACTTCTTGCTGGGGTTGACGGTGTTGTTGCGCGAGTCGGTGATGAGGAACTCCGTCTGGCGGGGATCCTCCGTCGCAGTGTTCTGCCAGCCGCTGGACTGCTGCATCTGGTAGTTGGTGTAACTCTTCACCCGTCCCAGCGAGAAGCCTACGCCGTCGTGCAGTTGCAAACCGTTATAGCGGTCTACCCGCGTCGTGCCCTCAAGCAGCAATGCACTGTCATGCTTCTTGGTGATGATGTTGACGACGCCGGCAATGGCATCCGAGCCATAGAGGGCACTGGAGGCTCCCTTCACAATCTCGATGCGCTCGATATTGTGGGGGTCGATGATGGAGAGGTCATTCTCGCCACCATTATCGCCGTGCAGTCGCTTGCCGTCTACGAGCACGAGGATATAACTGTTGCCCAGGCCGTTCATCTGCATCTGACTGCCCATGTCACCTTCGTTGAAGGCAAACGAGGCAGTGAGTCCGCCGAGGATGTCCTCGATGGAACTGCCGCCATAGTTGCGCAGCATACGGCTGGTGATGACTTCCGTCTGTACCGGCGCACTGGTCAGCAGGTGCTGCGTGCCAGTACCCGTCACCACCACCTCCTGCAGGGAGTCACCCTCCATCGGCTCTTGAGCCCCTAATGTCTGGACGAGCCCCAGCAGGGCTGCAATCCATATAATGAGATGTTTCATTCGGTTCATTCGAAAAGGGGGAGGTACTATCTCACGACAGGATTCCCCCTGATTTTAAAACTTATATAATAATACACGTATTTCCGTACCACACAGACACACGCCTGCACCCCTGCAGGCATCGCTGTTACAGACAGTATCCTCTTACTTCGCGTCCAGCCCTTACATCGAGGACTTTCAGCATTCTTTCCTTTGAAGGCTGGTCTCCTGACTTTCCTCCACCCTCCGGCGCCTTCTCGTCCAATCGGACAATGGCTTGTGTGCCAGAGAGCCACAATGGAGTTCACAGTTGCGGGACAGTCGGGGATTCTCACCCAGTTCACTAACGTGCACCTTTTCTCGCCTCGGCAGCATGCAAACAAGTTTGGCTCTGCATTCGGCTTACGAAAACATTCCCAATTAAGCGCGGCTAAGCGCACCTCCAAGGGCAGTGCCTTTAGGCATTGCGGGTGCAAAGATACTAACTTTTTTCCGAACCGCCATACGTTTTTCTGAAAAAAGTATTTTTCCATCCTCTCCCCTGCTTGATTTTACAGAAAAATCGCTACCTTTGCACCATGATTAAGAGTGCATTCATGATTGCAGCGCCAGCCAGCGGCTCGGGCAAGACCACCATTGCCCGGGGACTAATGGCGCTGTTCACGGAGAAAGGCTACAGGGTGCAGCCCTTCAAGTGCGGGCCGGACTACATCGACACGAAGTTCCACGAGGCGGTGTGCGGCAGGCCGAGCGTCAATCTCGATACGTTTATGGCCACGCCGGAGCACGTCCGCGACCTTTTTGCCCGCTACGCTCAGGAGGCAGATGTCTGTGTGGTGGAAGGCATGATGGGGCTCTTCGACGGCTACGACCGCGACCGCGGCTCGTCGGCCGAGATTGCCGCCACGCTGGGCCTGCCCGTCATTCTGGTGGTCGACGCCCGTAGTGCGGCCTATTCGATGGCTCCGCTCCTGCAGGGCTTCTCGTCGTTTCGCCCCGATGTCCATATCGCAGGCGTTATATTTAATAAGGTGGGATCTGAGCGACACTTCGCCATGCTCCGACAGGTGTGCGACGACCTGCGTCTGATCTGCTACGGCTACGTGCCGAAAGCGCAGTCGCTGGAGACGAGTTCACGCTATCTGGGACTGGACTTCAGCGTAGAGGCTGAAAGCAGCAGTCTGACCCGACTTTTAGAGAGCACCGTTGAATGGAGGAGTTTGCTCCGTCTAAACTCCCAGTTTGCTCCGTCCAAACTCCCAGTTTGCTCCGTCCAAACTCCCAGCGTGCTCGTAGCCCGCAATGCGGAGTCTTTCTCCTTTCTCTATCAAGAGACGCTGGACGGCTTTAGCCAGCCCCGTTTCTTCGACCCGGAGGAGGATGTGCCGTCGTTCGACGGCATAGACCTGCTCTACCTGCCCGGCGGTTATCCCGAGAAGCACTTGGAGGTGCTGGTCAAGAACGAGGCGTGCCGCAAGGCTATCCAGACGTTTGCCGAGCAGGGCGGACGCATCGTGGCCGAGTGTGGCGGCATGATGTATCTCTGCCGGAGCATCGTCACCGAGGCGGGCGAATACCCCATGTGCGGCGTACTGCCCTACACCATCTCGGCCCGCAAGGCCGACCGCAAACTGTCTTTAGGTTACCGGCGGTTCACACTCGACGGCAGGGAGTATCGCGGTCATGAGTTCCACTACACGCAGTTTCTGGGCGAGACACCGCTATCGGTCACGCAGGTCTACAACGCCAAGGGCGAGCCGGTCAGCACGCCCGTGTTCAGATATAAGAATGTCTTAGCCAGTTATATTCACCAGACTCTCCCCCAGCAGACTCTCCCCCGACCCCTCCCTGTGAGGGAGGGGAGTGGTCACACTCAAGGGCAGAACCGTACAGCAAAACCATCTACTCCCCTCCCTCACAGGGAGGGGCCGGGGGAGAGTCTGTCGGGGGAGAGTCTGCCGGGGGAGAGTCTTTTCCTCCACCCCGTGATGCTGGCCGGAACGGGCAGCGATGTCGGCAAGAGCGTGCTGGCCACAGCCCTCTGCCGCATCTTCCGTCAGGACGGCTATCGGCCGGCTCCGTTCAAGGCGCAGAACATGGCCCTCAACTCCTACGCCACCCCCGAGGGACTGGAGATAGGACGGGCACAGGCCGTACAGGCCGAGGCGGCCGGCATCGCCTGCCACACGGACATGAACCCGCTGCTCCTGAAGCCGCAGAGCGACCACACCAGTCAGGTGGTGCTCCACGGC
This sequence comes from Prevotella sp., assembly GCA_017467535.1. GTDB lineage: Bacteria > Bacteroidota > Bacteroidia > Bacteroidales > Bacteroidaceae > Prevotella. The sequence continues at coordinate 17,823 of JAFUST010000015.1, forward strand.
CGCCCCATCGGCAACAGGGATGCCTACGATTTCTGGCAGACGAAGACCCACGCCCCAAAGGACGGTCTCGACGCGCTCGACTTCCGCCAAGAGGTGTGCGCCGCTTTCGACCGCCTGGCCTCGCAGTACAGCCCTATCGTCATGGAGGGGGCGGGCAGTATCTCGGAGATCAACCTGCGCCAGACGGACTTGGTGAACCTGCCGATGGCTCGCCACGCCAAGGCGAAGGTCATCCTGGTGGCAGACATCGACCGCGGAGGCGTCTTTGCCTCGGTGTACGGCAGCATCGCCCTGCAGACCGAGCAAGACCGGCGGCTCATCCGCGGCATTATCATCAACAAGTTCCGCGGCGACCTGCGCCTCTTCGACGAGGGCCGCCGGATGCTGGAGGATATCTGCGGCGTGCCCGTGCTGGGCGTGGTGCCCTATGCCGCCGACATCCACATCGAGGAGGAGGACAGCGTCAGTCTCGAACAGAAACGGCGGCAATGGGCCGAGGGGAAGGTGAACGTGGCCGTGGTGCTGCTGCGCCACATCTCGAACTTCACCGACTTCGACACGCTGGAACGCGACTCACGCGTGAACCTCTTTTATACGAACAACACCGCCGACATCCAGCGGGCCGACATCATCATCCTGCCCGGCACGAAGGCCACGCTGGACGACCTGCTGGAGTTGCGGCGCAACGGCTGTGCGCAGGCCATCCTGCAGGCCCACCGCAACGGCCGCATGGTGGTGGGCATCTGCGGCGGCTACCAGATGCTGGGCCTCACGGTCAGCGACCCCGACGGACTGGAGGGCTCCATCAGCAGTCTGCCCGGCCTGGGCCTGCTGCCCATCAGCACCACCATCACGCCGGAGAAGACCACCCGACAGGTGACGTTCCAGTTTGAGGGGCAGACCTGCCGAGGCTACGAGATTCATCAGGGCGTCAGCGATACCGACCAGCCCATCCTGCAGGCCGACCACTGCATCGGCACCTATATCCACGGCTTTCTGGACAATGCGCCCGTCATCGACCATCTGCTGAAAGGCATGGCGACCGACAAAGCGCCCATGCAGAGTTATGCCGACTTCAAGGAGGAACAATACGACCGACTGGCCGACCACGTGCGCCGCTATGTGGACATCGACTGTCTCTACGAAATACTGCGAGCCGATGATTAACGCCCTGTCTCTCCTCATCGGCTGGGTGCTCGACCTTCTGTTCGGCGACCCTGCCCGCCTGCCCCACCCCGTGGTGTGGTTCGGCCGGGCCATCGCCTTCTGCGAGCACCGTCTGAACAAAGGCAGTCACCGCCGACTGAAGGGAGCCCTCACCGCCCTCACTCTCATTGCGCTGGTCTTCGTCATCACCTTTGCACTCCTCATCGTTCTCCCGCCTCTTGCGAGGATGGCGGTGGAGGCCATTCTCATCTTCTACTGTCTGGCCGGCACAACGCTCATCCGCGAGGTGCGCCAGGTATTCCTGGCGCTCGACCGCTCGCTGGACGAAGGCCGACGGCAGGTGGCCCGCATCGTAGGGCGCGACACGGCGAACCTGTCGGCACAGGAGGTGCGCACGGCGGCACTGGAGACGCTGGCGGAGAACCTGAGCGACGGCGTCATCGCCCCGCTCTTCTGGCTGGCTCTGCTGGGCGTGCCGGGCATGATGGCCTACAAGATGGTGAACACCCTCGATTCGATGATCGGCTACCGCACCGACCGCTACCGCGACTTCGGCTGCTGGGCTGCCCACATCGATGACGTGGCCAACTACATCCCCGCCCGTCTGACGGCACTGCTCATGATTCTGCCGTCGTTCCGTCCGTCGCTTTTCGCTTTCGTCCACCGAAACGGACGAAACCACGCCAGCCCCAACAGCGGCTACCCCGAGGCGGCGCTGGCCGGCATACTCGACTGCCGCTTCGGTGGGCCACACGACTACTTCGGCCAACGCTTCGACAAGCCCTACATCGGCAGCAACGACCGTGAGTTAACCACCGAGGATATGCGCATCGCCGTCCGCGTAAACCGCCGGGCGGAGGTGCTGATGGTCATTCTGACGGCCCTTACGCTTGTCAGTTTCGAAATAATTGCTTACCTTTGTAACCTGATATGAAGAAGATCATTATTGCAGGACTGGGGCCCGGCAGCCCCGAGGACATGACGCCCGCCGTCATCGAGGCCGTGAAGGAGGCCGATGTCGTGGTGGGCTATAAGTATTACTTCCAGTTCGTGGAGCCTTACCTGAAACCTTCTTGCCAGTGCATCGACACGGGCATGAAGCGGGAACGCGACCGCGCCGAACAGGCCTTCCAGATGGCCGAGGAGGGGAAGACCGTGGTGGTCATCTCCAGCGGCGACGCGGGCATCTACGGCATGGCTCCCCTCATCTATGAGATGGCCAAGGAGCGCACCGCCCGCCCCGTAGGCGCCGGTAATACCGACGCCATATCCATAGAAGTTCTCCCCGGCATCTCCGCCTTCCAGAAGGCGGCCTCGCTGCTCGGTGCCCCCATCGGCCACGACCTGTGCATCATCTCCCTCTCCGACCTGATGACTCCGTGGGAGATCATCGAGCGCCGCATCCGTGCTGCCGCCGTGGGTGATTTCGTCACCGCCGTCTACAACCCCAAGTCGCACGGCCGCTACTGGCAACTCTACCGTCTGCAGGAACTCTTTCTTCAGGAGCGCAGTGCCGACACCCCCGTGGGCTACGTGCGACAGGCGGGCCGCCCCGAACAGGAGGTCATGATGACCACCTTGGCCGAACTCGACCCGGAGGACATCGATATGTTCACCGTCCTCATCATCGGTAACTCGCAGTCGTATATTGCCGACGGCCGTTTCATCACGCCGCGCGGCTACTACAGCGACAGGGATTCTGGCGAGGGGAAGCCCGGACAACAGATCATGATGGAGTCGTTTCGCACCATCGCATCGGAACTGAAGCGGCAGGACTACCCGCTCGACCACAAGTGGGCACTGCTGCACGCCATCCACACCACGGCCGACTTCGACATGGAGCAGATTCTCTACACCGACCCCGGTGCTGTGGAGACTATATATAATAAGGTACGAGACGGAGAGGTGAAGACCATCATCACCGACGTGACGATGGTCACCAGCGGCATCCGCAAGGGAGCACTCCAACGTCTGGGCCTCGAGGCGAAATGCTACCTCAGCGACCCGCGTGTGGCTGAGATGACCGCCTCCGGCACTGCTGCCGGGGAGTCCATCACCCGCACGCAGGCTGGCATCCGTCTGGCCGTGGAGGAACATCCCGACGCGCTCTTCGCCTTCGGCAATGCTCCCACCGCCCTGATGGAACTGTGCGACCTCATCCGCAAAGGCAAGGCCCGTCCTGCCGGCATCATCGCTGCTCCCGTGGGCTTCGTCCACGTGAAGGAGTCGAAGCACATGGTAAAGCCTTTCCGCGACATCCCCAAAATCATCGTTGAGGGCCGCAAGGGCGGCAGCAACCTGGCTGCCACGCTCTGCAACGCCATCCTGACCTTCGACGATGCCGCACAACTCAAGCCCGGTCGTGATCTGTAGAAGTGAAGAATCTGCTACCGCCATGAAGTTTATAGTAATAGGCATCACCGACAATCCCCAGCCTTGGTTTCCTCCCGAGGTTTTGGACATCATCCGCCAGGGTAAGGTATTCTCTGGCGGCAAGCGCCATCACGAGATTGTCGCCCCCCTGCTGCCTGCCGACAGCCGGTGGATAGACATCACCGTCCCCCTCGATCATGTCTTCGAACAGTATGAGGACACCCTCTCCCTTTGGAGGGGACAGGGGGAGGCCACCCTCATCGTCTTTGCCTCCGGCGACCCGCTTTTCTTCGGCTTCGCCAACACCATCCGCCGGAAGATGCCCGAGGCCCGGATAACGGTCTACCCGTCTTTCAACAGTCTGCAGATGCTGGCTCACCGCCTGCTCCTGCCCTACCACGATATGCGCATCGTCTCGCTGACCGGCCGTCCGTGGCCGGGGTTCGACCGTGCCCTCATTGAGCGCACGCCGAAGATTGGCGTCTTGACCGACCGCGAGCACACCCCCGCCGCCATCGCCAGCCGTATGCTCGACTACGGCTACTCCGCCTACACCATCCACGTCGGCGAACACCTGGGCAATCCCACAAAGGAACAGGTGACCACCCTCACTCTCGAAGAAGCCGCCAGTCGTTCCTTCTCCATGCCCAACTGCGTGATAGTAGAGGCTAACGGCCAAAAGCCAAAGGCCAAAAACCCCTTCGGTCTCCCCGACACCTCCTTTGCCCTGCTTGACGGCCGCGAGAAGATGATCACCAAGATGCCCATCCGTCTGCTGACCCTCCAAGCCCTCGACCTGCCCCGTCGTCACGTGCTCTGGGACATTGGTTTCTGCACCGGCAGCGTCAGCATCGAGGCCCGTCTGCTGTTCCCCCATCTCGAGAGCCACGCCTTTGAGATTCGTCCCGAGTGCGAGGCCATCATCCAGGAGAACGCCCGCCGCCACGGTGCCCCCGGCATCCACATCCACATGGGCGACTTCCTCGCGGCTCCCCTCCCTACGGAGGAGAGACTTCCCGATGCCGTCTTCATCGGCGGCCACGGCGGCCACCTCAAGGAGATCATGGCCAAGGCCAAGGACTGCCTGACCGACAATGGCATCATCGTGATGAACAGCGTCGTCGCCCCCAAGGTGACCACCGACAGCCAACGCCTGTGGAACGAAGCCTGCCGGGAACTGAACCTCACCATGGAGCCTCCCCTGCATATCCAACTCAACGACAACAACCCCATCACCATACTCAAATGCAGAAAATAGCCATTATACAGATCAGCGATGCCGGCCGTCCTATCGCCGACGCACTGCAACGGGAACTGAACGCCAAGACCATCCGCCGCACAGATGTAGGCAAGGAGTGGGAGCACTTCGATGCCTTCATCTTCATCGGAGCGATGGGCATCTGCGTGCGAACCATCGCCCCCTACATCAAGGACAAGCACGAAGACCCCGCCGTGGTGTGCATCGACAGCACGGGCCGGAATGTCATTGCCGTACTGAGCGGTCATGTGGGAGGTGCCAACGACCTGACACGCGATGTCGCCGCCGCGATTGGTGCCCATGAGGTCATCACCACACAGAGCGACAACCAAGGACTTTGGGCCCTCGACACCTTCGAGCAGCGCTTCGACTGGCCCATTGCCAGCGACAAGGAGGACATGAATGACTGCATCTTTGCCTTCGTGAACAAGCGACCGACGGCCCTGCTCATCGAAGCACGCGACGAGGGCACCGACTATCTGGAGCAGACGCTGCCCGAACACGTGACCCTGATCAACGACATCAGCGAGGCTGACCCCCGGAAATACACGCTCCTTATCATCGTCTCGCCCTTCATCAGAAGAGCACCTCGCGGCATGCTCGAACTCCACTTCGTGCCGATGGTGGGCACCATTGGCTTCGGCCTGGCTCACCATCCCGATGACTATGAATACATCTACGACGAGATAGACGAGGCCTTCGCCAGTCGGGGCATCCTGCCTTGTGCCCATAAGTACTGCACCATCGATGTGAAACAGGACGAGCCGTTCTGCGACATGCTCAGGGAGGAATACGATGAAGAGGTGGTGTTCTTTTCGGCCGACGAACTCGCCGCCATTGAGGTGCCCCATCCCAGTGAGACCGTCCAGAAGCATGTAGGCACCCCAAGTGTCTGCGAGGCGGCTGCCATCCTCGGTTCCAATCACGGCAAACTCATCATCCCCAAGGTGAAGGGCAAGAACTGGACGGCCGCCCTTGCCATTGACAGCAGAAACCTCCCTGCCAAGGAGGCCGCGAGGGGCCACATCGAGATTGTCGGTGCAGGCCCCGGCGACCCAGACCTCATCAGTGTGCGTGGTCGCAGGATGCTGGAGCAGGCCGACCTGATTCTCTACGCCGGTTCCCTCGTTCCCAAGGCCCTCACCGAGTGTCACAAACAGGGTGCCGTGGTTCGTTCTTCGGCCGACATGGCACTTGAGGAACAGTGTACGCTGATGAAGCAATTCTACGACCAAGGGAAATTCATCGTCCGCCTCCACACCGGCGACCCCTGCATTTTCGGTGCCATCCAGGAGCAGATGGCCTTCTTCGACCGCGAGGGTATGAACTACCACATCACGCCCGGCATCTCCTCGTTCCTGGCAGCCGCCGCAGAACTGAGGAGCCAGTTCACCATTCCCGAGCGCACCCAGACCATCATCCTCACCCGTGGCGAGGGCCGCACGCCGATGCCGGAAAAGGAGAAACTGCACCTGCTGGCCCGCAGCCAGTCGACCATGTGCATCTTCCTCTCTGCCGCCATCGTCGACGACGTGCAGCGCGAACTCTTGCAGGAATATCCCGAGGACACGCCTGTAGCCGCCTGCTACCACCTCACCTGGCCCGACCAGCACATCTACCGCGGCCAACTGAAGGACCTGGCCCGCATCGTCCATGAGAACAACCTCACCCTCACCACCATGCTCGTTGTCGGCGAGGCCATCGACAACCGTGAGGGACTCTCCGAACTCTACAACAAGCATTTCACCCATCTCTTCCGACAAGGCGAAGCATGATACTGGTATTTGGCGGAACCACCGAGGGCCGCAAGACGATAGAGACGCTGGAGGAAGGACAAGGCACCTATTTCTACTCCACGAAGACGGGCGAGCAGGACGTGACGCTGCACCACGGACAGCGCATCGACGGCGCCTTGGACGGCGAGGCGATGCACCGTTTCTGTCGTGAGCATGACATCCGACTCCTGATTGATGCCGCCCACCCCTTCGCTATCCGCTTGCACCAGACCGTAACCGACATAGCGGCATCCCTGCAGATTCCCGCTATTCGCTACGAGCGTATCTTTCCGCCCCGCGACGAAGACATCCTGTGGATAGACGACTACGAGGATATTCCCCACGACATCCACACCCTGCTGGCCACCACCGGCGTGCAGAGCATCACCCGCCTGAAGCCACTCGAGGCAGAGGGCATGAAGATATACTATCGCATCCTGCCACGCGAGTCATCCGTCGCATTGGCCAGAAAGCAGGGAGCAACCGACGAACAACTATGCTACTATCAGGATGGCAACAGCATCGACATCGACGCCGAGGCCATCCTGCTGAAGGAGAGCGGCCTGTCTGGCGGATTCCCCGAAAAGGTGGAGGCAGCCAGACAACGCGGCATGCGCATCATCGCCCTGAAACGCCCGCAACTGCCAACGGCAGACTGTCAACTGTCGACTGTCAACGGCCCCTACGGATTAAGAAGAGCGGTGGAGCGACTGCTGCCCGACTTCTACCCCCTGCACAGCGGACTGACCACCGGCACCTGCGCCACAGCCGCCGCCATTGCCGCCACACTGCAGTTGCTGAAAAAAGAGAGTCCGCAAGAAGTGGATGTGCTGCTGCCCAACGGCGAGACCATCCCTGTGCCCGTCGGTTATGGCGACGGCCATGCCTACTGCATCAAGGACAGCGGCGACGACCCCGACGTGACGAAGGGCATCGAAGTAAGGGCAAGCGTTCAGCCAAGTGATACTTTCGAGATTCTTGGTGGCGAGGGCGTGGGCACATTCACGCTTCCCGGCTTCGACTACCCGCCCGGCGAGCCCGCCATCAACAAAGGTCCCCGCGAGATGATTCGTAATAACGTGATGAAAGTAGCCGTTCAACCTTGGTCGCTTGTACCGCAGGTCTCAACAAATTCTTCACTCTTCACTTAAAATCACGATTTCCGTCCCCGGCGGCGAGGAGATGGCCCGCCGCACCTTCAACCCCCGACTGGGCATCGAGGGCGGCATCAGCATCATCGGCGTGAGCGGCATCATCAAGCCCTTCTCCGAGGAGGCCTTTGTGGAGAGCATCCGAAAATGTATGGAAGTGGCCAAAGCCAGCGGCACGGAGCGGGTGGTCATCAACAGCGGCGCCAAGAGCGAGCGTTTCGTCCGTGCCCTCTACCCTGACCTGCCTCGTCAAGCCTTCGTGGAATACGGCAACTATATCGGTGAGACGCTCAAGATAGCCCACGACCTCGGCATTCGCCAAGTCACCCTCGGCGTGATGCTCGGCAAAGCCGTCAAACTGGCCGAAGGCCAACTGGACACGCATAGCAAGAAAGGTACCATGAACCTCGCCTTCATCCGGCAGATGCTCGAAGAGGCCAACATAAACCTGCCCATCAGCGATGGCCAACTGACCCTCGCCCGCGAACTATGGGACAGGATTCCTGCGGAGCACATCGAGTCGTTCTGCCACGTGGTGTTGCGCCACTGTCTGCAGCACTGCCAGCCTCTGCTACCCAACGGCGAATTGACTATTCTGCTGATTGCCGACGACGGAACAATACACTCGCTATGACAGGGGCACCGACGAGGGCCGTCACGCTGTTAACAGGCAGGGCACCCTCGAAGCCGGGCATACGGGCAATCAGATTACAGAGCAGAGCCAATGCCGCCCCGGCCAGCATCGTGGCCGGCATCAGCACCCGATGGTCGCTGCTGCGGAACAGGGCACGAGCCAAATGAGGCACGGCCAGTCCTATGAACATGATGGGGCCACAATAGGCGGTGACAATAGCCACCAGCGTGCCAGAGCAGACAATCAGCATGAAGCGGGCACGACGGATGTCCAACCCCAGGTTGCGAGCATAGGCATCACCCAGCAGATAGACGTTCATGGCTTTCACCGTCAGCATACTCAGCGGCAACAGCACGGCCATCAGCACCACGAAGAGCACCATCTGGTCGCCCGACACACGGGCAAACGAGCCGAGTCCCCACACCACGTATGCCTTGATGTCCTCCTCGGCCGAGAAGAACTTCAGCACGCCGATGATGGCCGTCGCCAGATAACCGATCATCACTCCTATTATTAATAAGGTGACATTGCCCCTCACCCGAGAGGCCACCCACAGGATCAGTCCCATCACGGCCAGTGCGCCGATGATGGCCGCCACCGACATAGCCACATCGCCCATATAGCCCAGTCTACTGAGGGCCACGCCACCCAGCGAACCGGAGAGCAGCACCACGAAGGCCACGCCGAGCGACGCACCGTTGGAGATGCCCAGCACCGACGGGCCGGCCAGCGGATTGCGGAACACAGTCTGCATCTGCAGGCCGCTCACCGCCAGTCCGGCTCCAGCCACCAGCGCCGTCAGGGCCTGCGGCACACGCGAACTCCAGATGATGTTTGTCCAGATCTCCCCTTCCGCGTCGCTCCCCATCAGAATCCTACAGACACTGCCCACGGGAATGCGCACCGTGCCGAGCAGCAGGTTCAGCACAAAGAGCAGCACGATAAGGAGCAGCAGGGCAAGCAGCAGTAAAACATGTCGTCTCATCCTCAATGTTCAATGTTCAATCTTCAATGTTCAATGTTCCGCTCGGCTCGTCCGAGAATGTTCAATGTTCAATCTTCAATGTTCAATGTTCCGCTCGGCTCGTCCGAGAATGTTCAATGTTCAATGTTCAATAACCTATAGAACGTCGGTTCGTAGTCCTCCGGCATCAGGTCGGGATGGAAGATGGCCATGAGGTCAGCCAGCAACACGTCGGGCATCACGGGCGACTTCTCGTAGTAAGGCGTCTGCTTCATGTTGCAGTAGATGACCTTCCGCTCGCGGAATGCCTTGAAGAGGGCGTTACGCGGTTCCGAAGCCTTCAGTGCCTCATACGAGAACTCCCCTTCGAAACTGTTCAGGATGCGCCAGTAGTCGGCATCGGCCGCTGCCGCATACATCTGTTCAAACTCGATGTTCACCCCTCCCGTATCGTCGTTGTCAAACACATAGCGGGCCCCGGCGTCGCGGAAGATCTGAGCCAGCGAGTTACGGCCTCCCACGGCATACCAGTTGCCGCCGTGCATCTCGCCGCTGAAGACCGTAGGCAGGGCATCGGGAGCGAGGTCGGCCACGCGAGCCTTCAGGTCATTGTATCGCTGCTCGATGGCATTGAACACCGAGTCGGCCTCCTGCTCCTTACCGATAAACATACCCACAAACTTCACCCACTCGGCCTGCCCCAGCGGCGTCAGTTCCTTGTAGCCCAAATGGGGAATGAGCGTGATGCCTGTCTCCTTGATGGCATCATAGCCGCCACGCTTGAACGGCGAGATGAAGATGACCTCGGGCTGAGCGGCCAGAATCAGTTCGGTGTCGAAGTTACCCTCCATACCGATTTTCACCATCCGCCCATCCTTCACCCGCTGTCGGATATCCTCATTATAGAGGTTTTTCGTGCCGGTGATGCCTCGCACCACCTCATGGGCATCCAGCGCCGTGAAGTTTGAGAGTTGCAGCATCGTCATCACGATGGTCCGCTCCACCGGCACCTCCACCCGTTGGTAGCCCTCGGGCACCTCAGCACTGCTCCCCCTGGGAACCAGGGCAAACGAATAGCCGATGGGCATCCGCTCATCGTCGCCGTCCTCCCCCGCCGTCTGCGGGTCCTGCACATCCACCAGCCGCACGCCGTCGGTCAGTGTCCTCACCGTGAATCCCTTGGCATATTTCAGCGAGTCCGAGGTTCCCTCGCTCTCCGTTCCCTGTGCCGTCTTCTGCTGTCCGCCACAGGCCGTCAGCAGCACCGCCAGCACCATCATCAGATACGTCTTTTCCATACAGCCTCTCATTTTGACGGCAAAGGTAATGCAATCCAACCAAACCACCAAATTTATTCGATAAATTCTTTCCGTTCCTCAGAACAGTTCCGAGGTGCTTGACATTTTTTTATTGAAATATTTGGAAGGGAAGAAATTATTTCGTAAATTTGCACCGAAATAACAACGACAACAAGATTATGTTAGGAATAGAATCACCCCGCAAGCCAATTAAAGGCCAATTTGCGAAAGACCTTCGTGAAGCCTTGCTGCGTGCCCGTTCTGGAAATTTGAATCCTTCTGAACAGGAAAGCGTTCACCGCTCAAAGCAGGTACTGAGAAAACACCATGCAGTCTGGAAATAAAGAACCAAAACACTTAGACTTAATATTTGAAAGGATTGATGATGCATCAGTTCTTTCAAATTTTTATTGTGGGATTCCCGAGATGGATACCTTTATCCATGAAAAGTTTCAGGATTACCTCCTTCGAACGGAATGCGATGCTTTTATCGTCAGACTCGGAGAAGAAATTGTTGCCATGCTTTCTTTAGGCGAAGATACCCTTGTATTAGATGAAGATGACAAGGACGACATGAAGTCCGGTTTTATTCCGAAGCCAAACATTGCCAAAGAAGATCAAGAATACTTGTCAGAAGACGAATTCCCAGCAGTTGAAATAACCTATCTGGCCGTTAACAAGGATTGGCGAGGCCAAGGTATTGGAGAATACATCATCCGGCAGATAGAGTTAAAAGTACAACATGACTATCCTGGATATGAGTTTATCACAGTCGATGCCTACAAAACCACAGGATATTCAGCCGTAGGATTTTATAGCCACTGTGACTTCACACCTGCAGAGCCCCCATTGGGATATAAAGACACCTTAAGAATGTACAAAGTCCTCCACCCCATTTCTACTTTAGAAGATCAACCTAGCCAGACGGACAGATAACGCACCAGGCAGAGGAGCAGAAAAGTATATTTTAATTATAGTTATTTTTTCAGTTCCTTAGGGCGGCCCGGAGTCGCTGGGCGAGGCGGCCGAGGAGAGTGAGGCGGCCCTGGGAGGTCTTGCAGATGTGGGTGACGACCCACGAAGCGGCGTAGTGGAGACGAGCGGTGACGGGGGCTATCGAGGAGAGCCAGAAGATATCTGACGGATGATGACGGATGTCTGTGGCAAACTGCTTGCGAAAGACGTAGGAGGGATAGTTCTCACGCTCACTGCGCTTGTAACCCACGATGCGATAGCCGTTCTTCAGATGCCAACGAACAGACCATACGGCAGGGATGCCCGTAGACCCTACGAGATAGCGGTAACCCTTCTGCTGCAACCGAGAGACTTCTTCCTGAAGCAACCGCGAGGCGATGCCCTCATGCTTCGCCGCCGGGGCCACTGCCAGGTTAGCCCCTGCAGCACTGCCACGCTTGCGGTTCAGCCGCAGCGTGTGCATCGCCAGGAGTTCGCCCGTCGCAGCATCCTGCGCCACGAAGACCACCTTGTCCTTCAAGTATTGGGAAAAGACGCTTTCGTCCGCCATCGACACACGCAGCCCTTCGTCATGCCATTGCTCGAAGGATGCCTTACGAAGGGCATAAAGTTCTTCGGGCGTGATGTCTGTCTCTTTGAGGTTATGTATGGATATTTGTCGCATGGTGAGGGGGTGGTGAGTTTCTATTTGTTCGAACGTCATCTTCAGGTGCAAGGTATGCTACTTTAGGCAGTAAAGTATGGCAGTTTACTATAGTAAAGTCCCATCGGAACGACCGCAAAGTAGGCCACATTCCTGCCGAAGGAAACATCGGAATGACAGGTAGATGACGGGGCAGGCGGACGGGGAAAGATTGGCGAGAAGCCCTAGTCTCCTTCCCCCCAAAAAGGCTGAGCATCTGAATATCAGATCGCATTTATTCTTCTAATCATCTCCTCCTTTTCCTCCCTAAACATTCCTGTATCAACTAATTTCTGCAGTCCTGACTTTAGAGCCTCACCAAGACCAACGCTTATTGCTAAACCATCGGCTCTATGCTCCTTCTCAAAACCATCTACTTCATTAGGATAAACGATATGTCCAATCTCATGAAAAAGCATTGCAGTCATTTCATCTTCATCTAACCTATAGGCTTCGCACATTGACGCATTCATGGCTATTCGATTATCGCATTTCCCAAATGGGACATCATCATTAATCATCGAATATCTGAATGCTTCTTTTTCTTCTGTACCTATATAGTACGTTTCCTCATTTACATTTATGTCATTTATACACTCCGCATACTTGGTAAGGAATGCGTTAACAAAATCATTTTGTGTACAGGATTTTATTTTCATTATTTACCCTTTATTTAAAAGAATCTATTGGATCATACCTATCGACCTATCTACAAGTCAACTCATTTCATTGAATTATTCACTCCAAATTATATTACCACCATACACATCATCATTTATATCGCGAATCTTTGATTCGATTTTTTCCCAGAACCCTTCTTTTATCGAATTGCATTCTGGGCATTCTCTTTTATATCCCTCGAAAACTGCTTTTGATATAAGGATTTGAGGGATATCCCTTTTATCCTCATCTCTATCACAAATGGTCGCTTGATGGATTTTATCATCTAGGACATCACCTACAATTTCTTCTGCCGACATTGTCATGTCTTTAGTAAAATAAGCGTCTTTAGGGTCGAGTCTTTGGCCCGGCATAAATATCCTCCGAATCATGGCCTTTATCTTATAGCGAGTTTCCTTGTATTCCTTGCCTGCTTGATCCGTCAACCTTGAAGCATTATTTGCAGGCAATCCCAGCCAAATCAATCGCTGATGTTCCTCGTGTTCCCCCCCCCTCTTCTCGGCATACCTGCCTTTATACAATACATATCGCCATAGTCTATACCAATGCCGCAATAAAAGTCGACGCCACACAATTTGTGACCCAATACTTTTGAAGCAATATGATTGATGCTGATGGCACATTCGACAGCATTCATAAAACAATTCTCCTCAGGAAACACCACCATTACACGATCTCCTATAATATTCCTGACATATCCGCCATGGTGATAGGCTGCCATCAACGAAGCCTTGGTAAAAGCAGTGAACACCTTCCCCATTTTCTTAATAGTATGTTCATGGGTGAGTTTCACGGAATTGCGAACATCAACATACAGCACACAAGTCTTAACGTGCAGCCCTCTTTTCTCTTTTCCATATTCAAATGTCAAGCGAGTATCCTGTATATTAGGTACAGAATTACAATTATTAAAGTCAAATGTCATCTGGTTAACATCGCTCACCATTACCGCGACATCTTCCATCAAATCTTTTATTTCCTTTTTCATGCCCCAAATAATAATATATGCAGTATATAGGCTATAATCAACAAAATGCCACAACCAACCAAATAACGGACACCATCGTTATAATATGAATACTTTTCTTCACAGCGACAAGAATTAATGTATATCTGCGAGAGTAAATCCTCACGCAAATCGCCGCTGGTTTCAGCAACAATAGAACACTTGAAATGCTCATAAGACAGAGTGGAGATATGGTGAAAATGCAATAGGGAGTCTGTCTTCACACTTTTATCAACAGTTCCTTGCTTGCGTCCACAAATATGCTCACTAAGCGATTCGGTGCGTTTAGCATATAACACATTCATAAACTTCCAGCACGTGATAAGTAGCGATAGTCCAAAAGCGAGCACCACACCTACATAAAGATAACATATAATGTTTTGCATACAACTGACGTTCTCGTCACCAATCATCCTAAATGAAGCCATCATATCATCTTGCAAGAATTCACTTTGCAGAACTAACGGCATCATCACACCTACCAATGCCAACAGAAAGGAGGTTTTTGTGTCACAAGCCCTTACCCATTCCACTATTCTTGCCAAACGTGATTCCAAATCTCTTATTTCAAAATCCTTCCCTTCTTTCATAAACTTTAGATAGTGATTATCAGAAAATGTAAGGTGCGCAGTGCGCTCATTGCGCCTGCGCACCCATGTTATTAGAACTTGTTCAGTGAAACAGTATATCCTAATCCTGTATTAGTATTCACCGGGTTCTGCAGGTTCTGAACCGGGGTTGTCTATAGTACCGCCAGAGACATTCAGAAGAGCAGTCTCACTCTTCAGTTCAACGACCTCCATATCAGGAGTCATGTATTTTTTCATTTCCATTGTCTTTTCTATATTTTTTAGCATTCATAGAATAAGTTCGCCCACGCTCAGAGAGTGTGAGCGAACTTTTATTTAAGGGACGATTACTTAACAACGACCTTCTTACCGTTGTTGATGTAGATACCCTTCTCGGTGGGAGCACCCTGCAACTTCACGCCATTCAGAGTGTACCAGCCATCCAGGCTAAGAGCCTTCATGGTATCCATGTTGAGTTCCTTGATAACAGTTGTACCATTCTCAATGTCTTCGATGAATACGCGAGCCTCATTGTTGTACTTCTTCAGATAAGCACCCAGGGCGTTCATGTATACGCCGGCATTTGTGCCATCCTTCCACAGATCGGCATCAGCAGCATTGGCAGGGAAGCTCTGAGTAGCATCAAGTTCCAGACGCTTGTAGACACCCACGAACTGTGCAACGTTCTCTTCACCGACAGTGGGATAGTAGTCGAACTCACCAGCCTTTTCGGGCTTAGAGATAGTCACGCCGTTGATCTGGACAGTATTCGTGTTAACATCGCCAGCGGTCTTCATCAGGAACGGAGTGTTGGCAGGAATATTCTGCATCTCAAGACGGAAGTGAACATTGTCACGAGTAGTGGTAGTGGTGTTCAGCACATTGAAGATGGCATAGCCAAAGGCCTGAGACAGTTTGGCAACAGTGATATCGAACGGCAGAACGAATGCATTCCATTTCTCACCGGTCAGTGCGCGGCTACCGAATGTCACGTTGATCTCATTACCATCATTGTCTTCAATCACATCAGCAACAGCGTCTTCACGATTCAGTTGTACATATGCACCAGCGGTGATATTCAACTCACCATTTATCGGTGTGATAATGTAATTATCCGATGTAGCAGTCAGAGTGATTGTGTGCTGACCGATACTGGTCTCTGTGCATGTCAGCGTGATATTGACAGAGTTGTCATTAATGGTCTCACCATTTACGAGTCCAGGAGTAACTACTTCATCAATTGTAGGACCGAACTCAACGGTAGTAGCACTTACGACGTTGTCGAAAGGAGTACCGAAGGTCTTCGCCTGATCTTTTGCCTTAATGGTCAGGTTAGCCTTATTGATGGTGAAGACACCAGGCTGGAATACCGGCTCATAGTAAGCCTCAGTGTTTTGGTTTGTTGTAAAGGCAGTGCCAGTGATTGCATAAGTATTCACAGTGTTACCAGTAGCACGGGCAAGCGTGACAGTATTGATAGTCTCACCAGAAACAAGACCCTCCTGAGTATATGTCAGTTCGGGATCCACCTCGCCATAAACCTTCGACTTATTATCAATGTAGAAGGTGATGGGGCGCTTCTTAATTTCGAAGGTTCCAGTTTCATATACAATAGCATAGTTATCAGCAAGAGCAGGTGTGATGGCAGCAGCAGAAACTGTAATAGTATAGTTATCAGGAGTTGTACCAGCAACTCTTGCTACAGTAGGAGCAGTGGTCAGTTCAGCACCAGTCTTCAGACCAGTAACAATGTATCTTGCAGCACCCTTGGCTTCCCATGCTGCATCGCTGTCACCATAGTACTTAAAGTCATCCACTGCAGCAATGGTAACGGTCTGCTTCTTCAGGGTGAAGTTTGCGACCTTCTCACCGCTATAGGTGCCGATACCCTTGATCTTCACATAGTAAGAAGTACCATAGTTCAGAAGAGTTGCTTCATGCGTGCAGGCATCCTCTGTGTAAGCACCAACAATCTCATAGTCTGTATTCAGAGTCAGAGCATTATCACCAACAGTAACAGTGGTATTCTCGGCAGTAAGAGTCTGTGCTGCGGCGGTGTAGGTCAGGTCGACAGCAACATCTGCTGTAGCAACAGATGTACCAGTTACGGTCAGCACACCGTCAGCACCCTTCACATAGCGATAGTTGGCATGTTCAGCCAGACCTGTCACATCAACCTCAATCTTGTATTCACCAGTCACGGCGTTCTTCGTGTAGTTGGTAGAAGCAGTAGCCTTGTTCTCGCCAGTGATGATAGCAGCCTGGTCACCACCATAGAATCCAGAATAGTTAATGGTCCAGTCAGTAGGTACATCATCACCATATTCAATAGCAGCGTGAGAAGCAGTAACGGTCACAGCACGCTTCACAATAGCAAAGGTTGTTGTCTTCGTAGTCTCAGCATTTGTCTCATAGTTACCAGTACCAGTAATGGTTACGGTCACAGGGCCGACGCTGGTGTGATCATCAGAGTATGCCACAGTATAGTCCTGATCCTTAACAAGAAGAGTCTCACCATCCTTTACAACGAGTTCTGAATTCAGATCACCAGTTGTCAGTTCAATGGCAGCAGCAGCGTATTCTTTATCAGCAATCTGGTTAATAGAAATCGAGGCAGCATTGATAGCCTTACCGTTAATCGCATAGGTAGCAGTTCCTGCTGTAGTGATGGTGTAGTTGCCGTTCTTCGGGAACACTTTGACGGTGTAATTACCCTTATTCTCTGAGAGAGCACTTCCGCCTTCCTGCTTAACTTCGAAGTTATCAGCAATGGTCTCCGAGCCAACGAGACTGCTTTCTGCAGCGAGAGCCAAGCCCCAGTTAGGAGTTCCCTCACCGAAGGTCTTGGTGAAAGTAGCCTGACCGAAGTTGATACCGCCTACCGTAGCCGGGTTGATAGTGTAAGCAGCCTTATTGATAGTAACCGTATAGTTGTCATTGTCATTCCATACGGGAACGATGTCTTCACCATACGTGTCAGCATTTACATCATTAGTTGCTCTTGCAATGCTAAAGAGGCCGTCCTTCGGAGCATCGCCGGCTTGGTTCAGATCCCACTCAGGAAGAATGGTTGCCCATGTGGTATTTGTACCATCTGTCAAAGAGTAAGCCAAATCTTCAGTCAAATCTGCTGTACCATCATAAGTTTTGTTTGCTGCAGTAGCAGTGATGGTGAAGGCCTTACGATTGATAGTAAGTTGGCCACTCTGCGTGTACTCAACATCATACTCTGTACCCTCAATAGTAAGAGTCTCAGGGAATGTGTAGTAATACACGGTACCCACAGTTTCGCCCTCATAACCTTCAACGCGGACAATAGGATTTTCCAACGCTTGCAAAGCAGTAAGGACTTTGTCTTTGTCAACACTAGTACCATTAGGATCCAAACCAAACTTTGCCGTTGAAAGAGTGATGTCAGCATCTGCGGTTCCATACGTTTTCGAAAGCTTGTATGGAGTCAGAATGATAGCATCATTCGCCCATCCTGCCAACGGCAAGAGGCTCAGCAACATTAACACAAGAAAATGTTTTCTCATAAATTTTGCTTTTTAAATTGTTAATAAAATGTTTATAAAATAAATAATGTATAGACACATTTGTTAGACACATCCTTGCGGCCGTCCACGCATGAACAGACCGATTTCGGGTGCAAAGATAAACATTAATTCCGAAACGGCAAAGAATTTTAAGGAAAAATGAGGGGCAAGAGCAAAAAAAATTGATTCTTCACGAGATAAGCGGAAAGAAATTAGCGTAATTACCAGATTTTTTATATCTTTGCAGCCGAAAGAAGATGTACATATATTAATTATGGTATCAACAGCATTTAAGAACCGTACACGCGACGAAATTATCGCCGCTTTTCGTGAGTCCATCCGCCGCAAGCACGAATGGCAGCAACGAGCAGAAGAAGAAATCAAGCAAATTCGTCAGGAGCGCCTTCAACTGAGTATATAACAGAACGTAAACCTGAATAATCTTAAACTGTAGCGACGAAATAGTCCGCAGAGCAAAAAATATTGAAGATTCTTTTGGTCTTTTCAAAAAAAAGCATTACCTTTGCACCCGCATTACAGAAATGTCGGCATAGCTCAGTTGGTTAGAGTATCACCTTGACATGGTGGGGGTCCTTGGTTCGAGTCCAAGTGTCGACACTCCCAAAGAAACAAAAATGAAGCGCCTGTGGCGGAATTGGTAGACGCGCTAGACTTAGGATCTAGTATCTCACGATGTGCAGGTTCGAGTCCTGTCAGGCGCACTTACGTGCATCTTACTAGACTCTCACCTGCAGCAGGTTCTTTCAGTCGCTTCGCTTTGTGAAAGCGGCAAAGCCGAGCGCGAGTCCTGTCAGGCGCACTCAATAAAGAAAGGCAACCCTCATATTCGGAGCGGGTTGCCTTTCTGCTTTCTCTTAGTCGTCGAGTGAATAGGTGACGGTGGTCACCACACGCAGTTTCTTGATGTAGGGCGTGTTCTCGTCGCGATTGTCAATCTCAAACTGTCCCTGTCCTGCGGTCTGAATCTTGCCCAGTTTAGAGTCGCTGGCCTCAGCGAACTGCTCGGCCGTGGCCTGTGCGTTCTTGATGGCTTCGGCCATCATCTCCGGCTTCATCTGCTGGAACGAGGCGTACTGATAGTCAGGCAGGCTGGAGTCGATGGCGACACCCTGCTTCAGCAGTTCGGCCTGACGGAAGATGGCACGGTTCACCTCTTCCACCTTGGTGGTGCTGACCGTGATGGTGGTGGTGACGATATAGCGGAAGTTCCTCTGATTGTCGCCCCACTCGCGGGCCTCCAGGTCGGAGACGCTGGGCGGGTTGACCGTGATCTCAGAGTCCTCAAGGCCGCTCTGCCTGAGGAAAGCCTTGATGGTCTCGGCCTGCACGTTGATACGCTCATAGAGCGAGGGCAGGTCGTTGCCGGTCTCCTTGGTGCTGATACTCCAGGTCACCTTGTCGGCAGGCACCTCGCGCTCGGCCAGTCCCTTCACCGTGACCTTGCGGTCCTTGTTGGTGAAGTTGTCGATGCCAGCCTTGACGCACCATCCCATGACCATCAAGCCGACGGCCAGGATGATTGATTCTTTTACTCTACTCATACACCTTATTATATATATAGGAAGAAACAGTGACTATAGATTGGCCAGTTGGATGACCTTGTCGACAGCAGCAGAGAGGCCTTCGACGCTCTTGCCGCCGGCCTGGGCGTAGTGAGGCTGTCCGCCGCCACCACCCTGGATGAGTTTGGCAGCCTCGCGCACCATCTGTCCAGCATTGAGGTTGTGATCCTTCACCAGGTCGTCGCTCATCATGACGGTGAGCATGGGCTTGCCCTGGAATGTGGAGCCGATGACGCAGAGGAAGGGAGCCTGGACGGCAGCACGCAACTGGAACACCAGGTCCTTGACACCGGCGGGCTGCATCTCCAGCACACGTGTGATGACGTTGACGCCGTTGACGGTCTGCACCTCGGTGAGCAGGTAGTCCTTCGTGCGCTCCACGGCTTGGGCCTGGAACGACTCTATCTCCTTCTTCATGTGGTCGTGCTCCTCGATATACTTCTGGATGACACCCTCCAGGTCCTTGGCGTTGTTGAAGAACGCCTTGATGGCCTTCAGGTGATCCTCCATCACATAGAGCAAGTCCTCGCACTCGCGACCGGTCTTGGCCTCGATGCGGCGCACACCGGCGGCCACACTGCTCTCGGCAATAATCTTGAAGAAACCGATGCGACCAGTGCTGCTGGCGTGGATACCGCCACAGAACTCGCATGACGGACCGAAACGCACCACGCGCACCTTGTCGCCATATTTCTCGCCGAAGAGGGCGATGGCGCCCATCTTCTTGGCCTTCTCGAAGGGCGTGTCGCGATGCTCGTCGAGGGGGATGTCCTGACGAATCATGTCGTTGACCATCCGCTCCACCTGGCGCAGTTCCTCATCGGTCACTTTCTGGAAGTGAGAGAAGTCGAAGCGCAGCACGTCAGGGCTGACGAACGAGCCCTTCTGCTCCACGTGGTCGCCCAGCACCTGCTTCAGGGCATAGTCGAGCAGGTGGGTGGCGGTATGGTTGGCGGCAGAGGCATCACGCTTGTCCGTATCGACACAGGCCATGAACTGGGCCGTGAGATCCTTCGGCAACTGCTTGACGATGTGGACACTCTGGTTGTTCTCACGCTTGGTATCGATAATCTCGACAGTCTCGTTCTCGCTGACCAGCACACCCTGGTCGCCCACCTGTCCGCCCATCTCGCCATAGAACGGCGTGTAGTCGAGCACCACCTCGTAGTACTCGCTCTTCTTCTGGGTGACCTTGCGGTAGCGCAGGATATGACATTCATATTCGGTGTAGTCGTAGCCTACGAACTGCTGTTCTGATTGAACATTGACCATTGAACATTGAATATTATTTGCTGCCGCCTCCTTTTGCGCAGCCGTATTGTCAATGTTCAATGTTGAATGTTCAATGATAACCCAGTCGGAGTTCTCCACCTGGGCGGCATTGCGGGCACGGTCTTTCTGCTTCTGCATCTCCACCTGGAACTGCTCCTCGTTGACGGTGAAGCCATTCTCGCGACAGATAAGTTCCGTGAGGTCGAGGGGGAAGCCGTAGGTGTCGAAGAGGCGGAAGGCCTGCTCGCCACTCAGTTCGGTCTTGCCCTCAGCACGCAACTGCTCCATGGCCTTGTCGAGCAGGGCGATACCCTTGTCGATGGTGCGCAGGAAGGAATCTTCCTCCTCCTTCATCACGCGGGCAATGAGCGTCTGCTGAGCCTTCAGTTCGGGGAAGGCATCGCCCATCTCCTCGACCAACGTGGGCAGGAGTTTGTAGAGGAAAGCCTCTTTCTGACCCAGGAACGTGTAGGCATAGCGGACGGCACGGCGCAGGATGCGACGGATGACGTAGCCGGCCTTGGCGTTGCTGGGCAACTGACCGTCGGCAATAGAGAACGATACGGCTCTCAGGTGGTCGGCACAGACGCGCATGGCGATGTTGACGTCGTCCTGCTGCTTGTCTACCTCACCTTCCTCGAAGGTCGTGTATTTCAGTCCCGTGATCTGCTCCTCAGTCTTGATGATGGGCTGGAAGATGTCGGTGTCGTAGTTGGAGTGCTTGCCCTGCATCATGCGGACCAGACGCTCGAAGCCCATGCCGGTGTCGATGACATTCATGGAGAGTTTTTCCAGCGTGCCGTCGGCCTTGCGGTTGAACTGCATGAACACCAGGTTCCAGATCTCGATGACCTGCGGATCGTCCTTGTTTACCAGGTCGCGACCGCTGATGCCACTGGCCTTGCGCTGCTCTGGTGTGCGGCTGTCGACATGGATCTCGGAACAGGGGCCGCAGGGACCTGTGTCGCCCATCTCCCAGAAGTTGTCGTGCTTGTTGCCGTTGATGATATGGTCGGCAGGCACATGCTTAGCCCAATAACTGGCGGCTTCGTCGTCGCGTGGGATGTTATCTTCGGGAGAGCCTTCGAATACCGTCACGTAAAGATAGGCA
>JAFUST010000085.1 GCA_017467535.1 Prevotella sp.
CTGCCGGGCTCCCAACTTCGGCGGTAGCAAATTCTTCACTCTTCACTTTTAACTCTTCACTTAAATTCAGCCATTCTTTCGTTGGCATGTCGCTTGTCCAAGGATGCTCAAAGCCGCTGTGGTTGAAGATCATGTCCATCACCACCTTCAACCCCTTCTGATGAGCCTCATCACAGAGACGGCGGTAGTCCTCGTTGGTACCGAAGCGCGGATCCACGCGATAATAGTCGGTCGTGGCATAGCCGTGATAGGTAGAATAGCCATTCTCCGAGTCGGGCGAGTTGTTCTCCAGCACGGGCGTCAGCCAGAGGGCCGTCACACCCAGATCGCAGAAATAGTCCAGATGCTCGCGGATGCCGTTCAGGTCGCCACCGTGGCGCAGGCTCGGCTTCGAGCGGTCTTCCACATAGGTGCGCATACCTTTGATTTGAGGATTGTGGCCGGTGCCCTGTGCAAAGCGGTCGGGCATGAGCATATAGAGCACGTCGGCATTGGTGAAGCCCATGCGCTTGTCGCCGCTCATCTCACGTTCCTTCAGCGTATAACTGACTTTTTGCTTGTCAAACCGGAGCGTCATCGTGCCCGCCTTGGCATCCCTCAGGTTCAGATAGACCAGCAGATAGTTGGGCGAATCGAGGCGCACCAGACTGTCGATAGTCACGCCGGGATAGTCGGTCGTGACACTCTTCACGTCGCGGATGCCCTGTCCGTAGACCATCAACTGCACACTGGGATTCTTCATGCCCACAAACCAGTCGGTGGGGTCGATACGACTGACCGTCGTCTTCGTGTTCTTGGCTGCACTCATAGTCATTGCGCTCATCAGCAGAGCGAGGAAAAAGAAAATTCGTTTCATATTACTATAGTTATTGTGCCCACAAAGTTACACCTTTTCTTTCAAACCGTCTCCCCTGCCCACCCGACATTCGCCCTATTAGCAATGAAATCGTTTGCACAAACACCTGCTTTCTGCCGGCCAGCACAAAAAAAGTCCGCTGCAACCCTCACGAGCAACAGCGGAACAAGCCTATGTTTAACTAAAAATCCTTTTTCTCTTAAAAGAAATTTTCAGCCCAATAGGACTAAAAATTTGAAAGTTTAAAAGGGTGTTTCACAACAACCTCCTGTTATCCTACAGTTGAAAACTTTCTTTTTTACCAATAACTAAAAACCTAAAACTATAAATATTACTACTAACCTAAAACAATCTCTGTATCTTTTTGACGATGCAAAGGTACGACCTTTTTCTGAATCCCGCAAGAGTTTTTGCCTGTTTAGTGCCCAAAAAGGCCTCATTCTTGATGCAAATCAACCCACTGTGTCCGCAAACACACAAATTTATCACTTTTCACTTCCCGCTTCTCGCTTAAAATGATTACCTTTGCAGGCCGATGAAAGTACTGATTGTCAACACGAGCGAACGAACGGGCGGAGCGGCTGTGGCGGCCAACCGACTGATGGAAGCACTGAACAACAACGGTGTGAAGGCCAAGATGCTGGTACGCGACAAAGAAACCACGAATCTTTCCGTCTGCGCACTACCCAAGACATGGCGACTTCGCTGGCATTTCATGTGGGAACGCCTCTGTATCTGGCTGCATCTGCACCTGAAGCGCGACCATCTGTTCGAGATAGACATCGCCAACTGCGGTACAGACATCACCCGTCTGCCAGAATTCCAGGAAGCCGACGTCATCCACCTGCATTGGATCAACCAGGGCATGTTGTCGCTGAAGGATATCCGCAAGATACTTCTGAGCGGCAAACGTGTGGTTTGGACAATGCATGACATCTGGCCGGCGACTGCCATCTGTCATTATGCTCGTGGCTGTAAGCAATATCAGTCCCAATGTGTCAAGTGTCCGTTACTTCCCAACAGCAATTTGGCGAAGCAGGTATGGAAGGGCAAGGTGCAAATGCTCTGCGGACAACATATTATATATGTATGTTGCAGTGGCTGGCTGGCAGATGAAGCCAGAAAGAGCGCCCTACTCAAAGACCAGCGCATTGTCAGTATCCCCAACACGATTGACACGCGCCTATTCCGTCCTCAAGACAAACAAAAGGCCCACCAAATACTTGGATTACCAGCCGACCGTCACATCATACTCTTTGTCTCCCAACGTGTCACTGATCCGCGCAAGGGAATCAGTTATTTCGTCGATGCTATCAGTCAGATGGTCGAGAAGCATCCTGACATGAAAAAGGACACAGGCATTGCCATCTTGGGAGGACATGCAGAAGAAGTGGCCTCGCGGTTGGCTTTACCATCCTATCCGCTTGGCTATATCAGCGACCCGACGAAAATCGTCAATGTATATAATGCTGCTGATGTCTTTGTGCTGCCTTCGTTAGAGGACAATCTGCCTAACACCATCATGGAGGCGATGGCTTGCGGTGTGCCTTGCGTGGGATTCCGCGTAGGTGGCATCCCTGAAATGATAGACCATCATACCAACGGTTATGTGGCCGACTTCCAAGATGCTGCCGACTTGGCACATGGCATACACTATGTGTTAAAAGAGGCTGATTACGAAACACTCAGTCATGAATGTCTGCGAAAGGTTATGCACAACTATTCGCAACAGAGTGTGGCAAAGCGGTATATTGAGATATACGAAGGAAGGGACGAAACTAAAATGCCTGACTGATGAACCCAATAACACAAGCGCTAATTCTTTCAGCATCGACATTACGTATGCTGCCCCATATCGCTATCTTCCTCGCCAAGAGAAAGAAGATTGCCGCCGACCTGCAGAAAGTACAGGACGGCAAGCCGACAATAGTCAACTTCATCAAGGCCTGTACACGTGAACGTACTTTCCGTAACCTCTTCTACTACAGAATTGGCGAATACCTGTCAGCACCCATCCAATGGCTGTTGCCCCCAGAGCGTACGCTGAACATCTGGTGTCCGTCCATTGGTCCTGGGGCTCATTTTGAGCACAACTATGCCACATACCTGAATGCCGAGAGCATTGGCGACAATTTCTATTGCCTTCAGTTGGTGACACTAGGTAATGGCAAGGGAGGACGCCCCACTATTGGCAACAATGTGTCCATATATACTGGGGCCATCGTCTACGGTGGCATCCATATTGGCAACAACGTAAAGATTGCAGCAGGCTCTGTAGTATTCAACGATATACCCGACAATTGTGTTGTGGCAGGTAATCCTGCAAAGATTGTTAAGACGCTATAAGAATTCTCATTAAGGACATGATACGCTTTTCCGTAGTCACAATCACCTATAATGCCGAGAAGGTGTTGCAGCGTACGCTTGACAGCGTATGTAGCCAGACATACGAAGGTGTGGAGCACCTGATTGTTGATGGTGCTTCCAAGGATCGGACGCTGGCATTGGCCGAACAGTATAAACAGCGAAGCGACAGTTCTGACAACAAGCATAAGGTTATCATCCGGTCAGAACCCGACCACGGCATCTATGATGCCATGAACAAAGGACTGACACAGGCCTCGGGCGATTACGTGGTGTTCCTCAATGCGGGTGACTTTTTCCCCAATGCCAACACACTGGAAGAGATAGTCCATCAATGCCGACTCAACGAATATCCATCTGACGGACTGCCTGGCGTGCTTTATGGCAATACCGACATCGTGGATGGTGAGGGCCGTTATCTGCATCCGCGCAGACTGCAACCGCCAGCACAACTCAATTGGCGTTCGTTCCGACATGGTATGCTGGTGTGTCATCAGGCTTTCTATGCCCGAACGGACATCGCCAAGAACCTACAGTATGATTTGCGCTACCGCTTCTCAGCCGATGTGGACTGGTGCATCCGGGTGATGCGTGAGAGTGAGCGCATGGGGTTGCCACTATCTAATATCGGTATGGTAGTGGCCAACTATACCGAAGAAGGGGCTACCACCCAGAACCATCGTGCCTCGCTGAAAGAAAGGTTCGACGTGATGCGCCGTCACTATGGCCTGCTGACAACATTGGTCATGCACGCCTGGTTCGTGGTCAGAAAGTGAAAGCCTTGAGTGCGGGCAAAGCCTTGCCCGTCTTGTTGTCGAAGAGTCCACGGTTCAGCCACCCGTCAGTGACACTGTTCTGATAGCCATTTTCCTCTGGGTACCACCAGAACACGCCAGTTACGTTTTCGTGTTTTTTCAGTTCTTTCATCAGTTCGCGCGTGAACTGCTTCTGCCCCTTAGGCGAGATGGGATAAAACTCAGAATACTGTCCTGGCTTGGCCCAAGGGTCACGTTCATGGGAATAGTAGGCCGCCGTCTCAACAATCATCACAGGCTTGTCGGGGTACATCTCCTGCAGACGGTTGAGCGTCACGCCTAAGTTAGGAATTGACTTGTGCCACATGGGATAGTAACTCAGTCCGATGATGTCGTAATCTACATCATACTGGCGAAGATGCCTGTAGTAGGAATCCGTGATATCCCAGTTGCCGGCCTTCTCAGTATGGATGATGATCTTGGACTGCGGGCAGACCTCACGACAGGCACGACAACCAGCCTTCAGGAATGCACAGAGCACGTCCCACCCCTCATCCTTCGTCGGATCAATCTTGCCAGTAGGCCACAACATGCCATTGGTAATCTC
Source organism: Prevotella sp. (assembly GCA_017467535.1). GTDB lineage: Bacteria > Bacteroidota > Bacteroidia > Bacteroidales > Bacteroidaceae > Prevotella. The sequence goes on from JAFUST010000085.1 coordinate 4,583, forward strand.
GTTGCCCACCTGAATCAGTTCCGGCTCGGCACCCGCAGCCTTCAGTGCCTGCAGTGAGCGACGCGTATGCTGATAGACGCTGTCGGCCAGTGCCGCCTGGTCGCAGTGTTCCCACTCCTTGGGGGTGAACTGCTTGCCGGGGTCGGCCCAAGTGTCGCTATAGTGGAAGTCGAGCATCAGTTGGAAACCCTCCTGCTTGATGCGCCGGCTCAGTCGGATCACATAGTCCAGATCCTGACAGACGCCTTCGTCCTTGCTGAAGTCTGAGGCCTGGGCAGGATTGACAAAGAGGCGTACCCGCATGGCATTCCATCCGCGCTCCTTCAGGAACGGCAGCACCTCGACCTGGCGTCCACGCTCATCCTTATAGACCGTACCCGCCTCCTCATAGGATGGCAAAAGCGAAATGTCGCCACCCAGCAGGCGCTTCTGCTGGGCAGCGACAGTGATGACGAGACAGCACATGACTGCCAAGGCTATGATTCTTCTCATCTGACGACGACTTTCTTTTGGTTAATAATATAAAGACCGGACTTTGGCTGGCTGACTTGACGGCCCTGCAGGTCGTAGACGGCAGAAGGCTGAAGGCTGGAGTTTGAACGAAGGGTCTCGATGCCTGTGGTGACGGTGGCCTGCCGGCCGTCTTTATTGTAGTAGCCGCCATTCACAAAGATCAGGTCTGCCGTCTGGTTGCCGCCACCGCTGAAGATAATGCCATAGGGGGCTGTCGTTTTGGTGGATACCCACTTGAAGACCTTGTTGCCATTGTCGGCTGTGCCCAACAGCGTGGCGCTGACACCAGGCCAACTGGTGCCCACATAGTCTTTGCCATCGCCACCGTTCATCCAGGCCCAGGTGAAGATCTGGCTACCCCAAGCGACTGGTGCCTCAAAGAAGGCACAGATCTCACCTTCGTTGACGGTGCAGAACGAAGGCACGCCACCGTAGACACCGTCCTGCGGTTTCTCGTCCTCCTTCAGTTGCGGCAACGTGATAGCACTGGGCTCGATGCCCTGCACGTAGTAGGCATAGTGGTAGCCGCTGATCACCTTCTTCCACGCATTGCTATTAGGGGTGTAGGTAGCGGCCTTGGTACCCACCACGCACAGCAGTTTCTTGTCTCCGCTGCCCGCCACCTGCACGGCATAGTAGTCCTTGCTGCTGGCCAGGTTGGTAGGCACACTCACGTTGGTGATGCCCACTGCCTTGCGGACGGCGGCCATATTGGCTATCTCCTGCTTGTAGGCCTGCCAGTGCTTCATGAAGACGCAGGGCGTGCCCGGCATGGCCAGCAGATAGGCATTGGCAGCCAGCGTGTCCTTGCGCAGGGGATCCTGCTGAGCACTGGCCGAACGGTATTCGGTGTCGTGGTTCTCTACGAAGGTCACGGCATACTGACGATAACTGCCTTGATTAAAAGTGGAACTCACCAGCGGCCAGTTGCCGTCGTTCTGCTTGCCCAGATTCGTCCAGTCACCATTGTTGGCAGCATTGCGTACGGTATAGCGGAACTGGAAATCGAAGGCGGCACTCGTCTTGTCGGTAGCGTCAATCCAGTTCTTAATCGTATTGGAACCGTCCCAGCACTCACCCACCGAGAACTGCGGTTTGGCATCATTATTATACAGTTTGGTGAACTCGCCGCTATAGCCTTTCACCATATCGTAGCGGAATCCGGCGTAGCCATAGTCCTCCAGCAGCATCTTCAGATAGGCCTTCACGTTGGTCTGCACGTTGGCACTCTTGTGATCCAGGTCGCGCATACCGCCCCAGCCCTCGCCGGTGTCGTTGTTCGACGAGAGCGAATAGCCGTTCTGAGTGGCCCAGGTCTTGGTGGCGCCATCATCGTCGTTAGCGCAGATGTCCGTCGACTGCAACTGGTAGGTCACGCCCTTGTAGGTCTCCTTGGGGAAGTCCACCCAGTTCGACACGTTCTTGCGGTGGTTGATGACGATGTCGGCAATGGTACCTATGCCCTTCGACTTGAAGGTCTGGATCATCGACTTCAGTTCATCGCCTGTGCCGAACGAACTGTTGTAGTTGGAGAACCAGTACAGGTCATCGTAGCCCATCGACTGTCCGCCGCAGTTGGCACTCTGGGGTATCCACACCAGGTCGAAGGTCGTGGAGAGGTTGTCCGCCTGCTTTTCCAGCACGCCCCACTGGGAGTCTGTATAACTGTCCCAGTAGAATCCCTGCAGCATCACGCCGCCATAGGCAGAGGGCCATCCCTGCGCAAGGCCAGATGACAGATGGAAGATTGCAAATGACAAAATGAGTAGAATCCGTTTCATATCGCCGTATAGTTTTAGTTATTCTTTGGTTTTCGGCTGCAAAGATACAACAAAAAAGGAAATGCTACCGATTGTCAGCCCCAAAGAGTGACGCAACCACCACGCAAACGATTGCACCCGCCCTCATCCATGTCGGCTCAACAACTACAGGGCGACTTTGGAGTAAGTGGCGATGATGTTCTCGCCATAGAGATTCTGGGATTGCAGTCGGGCATTGGACGGCAGTTGAGGGGCACGCGTACCTCCTGCAACGGTGATGGGAGCAGTCTCCACGCGAATCTCATCCCACAGATCCTGCACCAGGAAGGACTCGAGCGTCTTGCGGCCACCCTCCACGATGAGCGACTGGATGTTGTGGGCATGAAGCGACTCCAGGTTCAGCGGGTGCTGGCGATCGATGACCAGACGCTTGGGACTGGGGCCCAACCAATGGCGGACGGTCAACTGGGGGTGCTCCCGCTCGTCGGTCACCCGGCCAACGAGGATGGCATCCTCCTCGGCACGCAGTTTGTGAGACAGCATCTGGGTGAAAGGTGTGGAAACGGCCAACGCCTGACCATTGTCGTCGATGAAGCCGTTTGCCGTCTGTGCCCATTTTAATATAATGTACGGGCGATGGAGGCGGTGGAAGGTGAAGAAGCGGCGGTTGAGGGCCTTGCACTCGGCTTCCAGCACGCCCACGGTGACCTCGATGCCGGCATCGCGCAACTTCCGGATACCCCGGCCCTGCACCTCGGCAAACTCATCGATACAACCCACCACCACACGGCGTACGCCTTTGCGGATAATCAGGTCGGCACAGGGAGGCGTCTTGCCATAGTGCGAACAGGGCTCCAGCGAGACATACACAGTCGCCTCTTTCAGCAGCGGCTCATCCTCTGGGCCCACCGATGCGAAGGCATTCACCTCGGCATGGCCCTGACCGCACCTGACATGATAGCCCTCGCCGATGATCCTCTTTCCGCCATCATGCTGCGGAACGACGATCACCGCCCCCACCATTGGGTTGGGCTTTGCGTTCTGCCGCCCGTTTCGTGCCAGTTGCAGGCAACGGCTCATGTATTGCTCGTCTTCCGTCATCATGACTGACATTTTTTTATTTCCTGCCGAAGTCAGCGGGCACTTCACCCCACTGCTTCGTCTCCCACTTGATAATGGGATTGCGGAAGTCATGGGTACGCAGCCAGTTCTCCGCGCGTTCAATAATATTAAATAGTTGCTCGGTCTCGGGCGTACGCTCCAGTTTTGTCTTGCACTGGCGCTTGTTCACCCAGAGGATGGCGTTGTAAGAGTCGGAGTAGATGCTCTTGTCGGGCAAGCCACGCTGCCAGCAGAGGGCCAGGGCATGGACGATGGCCAGGAACTCGCCGATGTTGTTGGTGCCCTTCATCGGGCCGAAGTGGAAGACCCGAGCCCCCGTCTGCAGGTCGATGGCCTGATACTCCATCGGCCCCGGGTTGCCGGAGCAGGCCGCATCCACCGCCCAAGCGTCGGCTCGTACCGCCATTGGCAGTGGCAGCACAGTGTCGTGACGGTAGTCAGGAGGGTTTACTAAGCCCCCTAAGTTAGGGGGTTGGGGGACTGAACAATTGCTCATTGATATAGTTGTTTTATGTAGAAAAGGAGCCTGTTCAGACCCCCCCCCCTAACTTAGGGGGCTTATGTCCCTTACATGCGTTCCGGCACCTCGATGCCCAGCAGGCCCATGCCGCTCTTGATGATCTTGGCCACATTCTTGGCCAGCATCAGGCGTACGGCTTTTTTCTGCCCGTCAGGCTCGTTGAGGATGGAATAGTCGTGGTAGAACTGGTTGAACACCTTGGTCAGTTCGTAGCAGTAGTTGGCGATGCCCGAGGGCGAATAGTCCTTACCGGCCTGCTCCACCGCTGCGCCGAACTCGTTCATCTTCTGGATGAGTTCGATTTCTTTCTCTGAAAGTGAAGAGTGAAGAGTGAAGAGTGAAG
>JAFUST010000086.1 GCA_017467535.1 Prevotella sp.
ACTCTTCACTATTCACTCTTCACTTTATGTCGCCGACTGCAACCTCGAGAACGACCTCGAGATGTACTTCCCCGATCAGTATGTGCCGAGCGACTCGGAGCGTATGTTGCTCTACCGTGAACTGGACAATACCCGCGACGACCGCGAACTGGAGGCTTATCGAACGCGGATGATAGACCGCTTCGGCCCGCTGCCCCATCAGGCCGAGGAACTGCTGCACGTCGTTCCCCTGCGCCGACTGGGCAAGCAGTTGGGCTGCGAGAAGATCATGCTCAAGCAGGGCCGTATGTACCTCTACTTCGTCTCCAACGCCAACAGTCCGTTCTACCAGAGCGAGGCCTTCGGCCGCATTCTGGAGTACATAGGCAACAATGTCCGCCGCTGCAATCTACGCGAACAGCAGGGCAAGCGTTCAATGGTGGTCACCGATGTGCCAACGGTAGAAGAGGCCGTCCGCGTGCTGAAGGCTATATAGATGTTATTCGATTTTTTTGCCGGTCTTGTCGATGTAGTAATAATTTCCCATATATTCGCTGACGCGTGCTCTTCCGTTTTCGAATTCTTTAGCCGTGAACCATTTATAGGGGAGGACTAATCGTCCTGTCTTGTCGATGTAACCATACCTGTGCGTGTCCCAATCACAAACTGGGCATAGACCTTCGCTGAAGCGGCCAAAGCCAATCCACCATTGGCATGGGATGACCAAGCGGCCAGTTCTGTCGATGAAACCATACTTACCGTTCATCTCTTCTTTTACGGTAGCCAAACCCTCGCCGAAAGAGCCTGCAGCAAACCACTTGAAGGGAAGCACGGTTTCCCCGTCTTTATTAATATATCCGCTTCTTCCTTCGTCGTTCGTGACAGAGGCTAAACCCTCATGAAAACTTAATGCCTGGGTCCATTTGCAGGCTATGACTACCTTTCCGGTCATGTCGATGAACCCGTATCTTCTGTTTCCGTCCCTGACAACGGCCATCCCTTCACTGAATGGTTCGGCCATGTGCCAGATGCAGGGTACCACAACTTCTCCCGTAGTCCTGTCTTTGAAACCAAACTTTTCTCCTCCAAACAGGGAACTTTTACTGAAACGCACCAATCGGTCGTCATCCTCAGCCTTTTTTCGTGCCTCATCTTCATCAACTCTTAATACCGTTTCGACAGAATCGTGCGGCGTGGCAAGCCTGGTGGTATCGCTCGCAGTGGTAGCGTGGATGACTGTGGGTTCGCTTGCGATGACAGTGGAGGTGTGGACGATGGTGGGCTGTGGGGTAGTGACAGATTCGGACAGGAGGGCTTCCACCTCTTCCGCCGACTGCGGACGATGGTCGATGCGGGGAGCCATGAGCCGGATGATGAATTGGCGCATACGCTGGCTGACGACCGACGTAAACTCAAATGCTTCCTCGCCGTCGTAGGTGATATCATCGGAGGCTGGTGGACGCTGACACGTCAGAAGGTTGTAAACGGTCGCTCCTAAGGCATAGAAGTCCGTCCAGGGGCCAATGTGCTTGGTGCTTCCGTTGACTTGTTCGGGGGCAGCAAAGCCTGGAGTGTAGAACATGCCGGAACCCATCGACAGCGAGAGCGACAGACCGCCGCCCTTGGTGCTGTCCAGTTGCTTGCTGGCACCGAAGTCGATGAGCCACACGTGGCCATCGACGGATTGCATGATGTTGGCAGGCTTGATGTCCAGATGGTACAACTGTTGGCTATGCACATACTTCAGTGCCGTGAGCACTTGGCGCAGGACGGGCAGCAGTTCCTGCTCGGTGAAGGGGCGCCCCTGCTGCTCCATCAGTTTGTCCAGCGACTGGCCGTTGATCAGTTTCATCACGTAGTAGGCTGTTCCGTTCTCCTCGAAGTAGTCGCTCACTTCCACGATGTGCGACTCCTCCAGGTGGGCCAGTCGTCGTGCCTCCTTGAGAAACTTGTCCCGGGCCATCTCGAAGTCCTCGTGATTCTCTGCTTGGCTGACGGTCACGGTGTTGCCTTCGCGCAGGTTGACCCCTCGCATGAAGAACTCCTTCACGGCCACTGGCTTGCCCAGTTTCACCTGTTCCGCCTCGTAGGTATTGCCGAATCCGCCCGACCCCATATAGCGCTTCACCTGATAGCGTCCGTCTTGCAGCAAGGTCCCGATGGGTAGCATCTGTTTGTCTGTCGTGTACATTTTCTTCCGTTTTTGCTTTCCTTTGGGTGCAAAGGTACGAAAATTCGAGAGAAGAACAAAACGATTCGTTTGTTTTCTACCCATTTATTTGCCAGTAACGAGATAATTATGTATCTTTGCACTGAAGTTATCTATGAGTACCATAGCACCCTTTGCCCGCCCGTTCTATATGATGGGCAAGTCGGTAGGAGCGACTTGCAATCTGGCGTGCGAGTACTGCTACTACCTGGAGAAGGAGAAACTCTACGAGGGGGCGGGGCGGTAGATGTGCTGCATCGATATCATCTTCGGGTGTAAAGTATGCCAAGTCAGGCAGAAAGGAATGGCAGTTTACTGGGGTAAAGTCCTATCGGAACGACCGCAGAGTGGCATAGTTTTCGCCCGAAGATGGCATCGGAACGAACCGAAAGTGACGGGTGCTGGTTTGGAGCCTCCAAACGAGGAGTTTGAAGCCTCCAAACGAAGGGATTGGAGGCTTCAAACCCATTGCTTGGAGGCTTTTCGTTCGGAAGCGAAAAAATCCCTTTCAGTTATTCTACTCTTGCGGTCTTTAATTCGTTCTGAAGGAAAGAATACACATATCCTGGACTTTGGTAGTAGAGTCCTGTGGCATCGTCTTGCAGACGGTCGAAGGTCTCTGAGGTATAGAGCACGTCAATGGCTTCCTCGGGCGAATACTTATAGTCATCGACAAGGAACCCCGCAATCTCCACACTCAGTTCGTCTTTCAGCAGTTGTTTCTGCTCGGATGTTAACTTCGTAGTCATAGTCTTTTCAATTGCTGTAATGCACGTTCCGTACCAAAGAAATACTGGAAGGTGATGCCCTTGGCATACTTCAGTTCCTCGACCAAGCGGGACAGGGAGATAACACCACCCTCATAGCGTCGCAACTGATAGGTAACGCCGTCGTCAGCTATGGGTCCGTACACAATATCGTAGTTGTGTATCGGTTGCTCCCGCTGTTTATCGCGGTTGGCAAGAACAAACAATGCCCACTCCTCACAATAGTCGGGGTAGGACAGCACTTTCAACTCTTCAGACGTCATCAGCGTTTCATCGAACAAGAATTCCGTCACCTCAGCCTTTCCTTCCTTTGTCTGATTGACTTTCTGAAAAGCCATATCCCACGCCTGCTGTTTCTCTGGCGAGAGATAGAAGCCCCTGCCGAAGTCTTTAAAGGGCTTGGAGTGAATGAGGTCTGGCATCTCAATCTTTATGTTCGAGCCGTGATAGAGTGATATCATCGTAGTCCTCCTCCATTATTTTGGCACACCTGAGCCAGCACATCAACTGTGTCGGGGAATGACTGGGTGTGCAGTACGCCATAATGACGCTGCAAGTGCTCCATCCCCTTGTATCGCTTCAAGTAGGCATAGGCCTGTCGGGGACGGATGCTGAAACGAAGGGCGAACTCGCTGACGAGTCCTACCGTATATCCTATTATATTCCTTTCTTCACGTGCCATGTTCTTTCGTTTAGAAAAACTTTGCGGTGCAAAGTTACGAAAAATCTGGCAAATGCCATCCATCAGCCATATTAAAAAATGTGATGATGCCACATTTCCCCTTTTTTGTATTAAGGTGGTAAGCGTATCTGCTTACAGCCCATCGCTTGGAGGCTTTTCGTTCGGCAACGAAAAGAAAAGGCTTTTTCGTTTGCAATTCTCTCGTTTATTTCGTACCTTTGCCATCAAAAATAGATCGATGACCACGGTTGCACCCTTTGCCCGCCCGTTCTACATGATGGCCAAGTCGGTAGGAGCGACTTGCAATTTGGCGTGCGGGTACTGCTACTACCTGGAGAAGGGGAAACTCTACGAGGGGGCGGGGCGGACGATGATGAGTGACGAGGTGCTGGAACGGTTCGTGCAGCAGTATCTGGAGAGTCAGGCGAACACGGAGGTGCTCTTCACGTGGCACGGCGGCGAGCCGCTGCTGCAGCCGAGGACTTTCTATGAGAAGGCGATGCGACTGCAACGTCGCTATGCGGAGGGACGGCACGTGGACAACTGTCTGCAGACGAACGGCACGCTGCTCACCGATGACTGGTGCCGCTTTTTTCGCGACAACGGCTGGCTGATAGGCATCAGCATCGACGGGCCGGAGCACCTGCACGACGCATTTAGGAGGAACAGGAACGGCGACCCCACGTTTCGGCAGGTGATGCGCGGCATCGAACTGCTGGAGAAGCACGGGGTGATGTGGAACGCGCTGGCCACGGTGAACGCCGTCACCGTGGAGGAGCCCGAGGCCGTCTATCAGTTCTTCAGGCGTATGGGGTGCAAGTACATCCAGTTCACACCCGTCGGTCCGCCCGAACCGGGACAGATCAGCGCCGAGGCGTGGGGGCGGTTTCTCTGTCGGGTGTTCGACGCGTGGGAGAAGTCCGATGTGGGCGAGGTGTTTGTAAACATCTTCGAGGCCACGCTGGCCAACTATCTGGGCGTGACGCCGGGCATGTGTGCCATGTCAGACCTGTGCGGCCACGTGGGGGCGGTGGAGTGGAACGGCGACGTGTATAGTTGCGACCACTTTGTGTTTCCGCAGCATCGCCTGGGCAACCTGTGCCAGAAGACACTCTACGAGATGATGCACAGCGAGCAGCAGCGGGCGTTTGCCCGACAGAAGACCGACGGCCTGCCGCAGACGTGCAAGGACTGCCGGTGGCTGTTCACCTGCCACGGCGAGTGCCCGAGGAACCGGCAGTGTCTGTGCGAGGGCTACAGACAGTACTTTGAACATGCAGACGCATTCATGAAACAAATGAGAGACGATATATGGAAAGAAAATGGTATGTGAGAGGCATGGTGGCGCTGACGGGTGCTACCATTGCCAGTGAGGTACAGGCCCAGGAGGCAACGCCCGACAGGCCGAACATCGTGTTTATCCTGGCCGACGACATGGGCTATGGCGACCTGTCGTGCTTCGGCTCGAAACATGTGAAGACGCCCAACATCGACGAACTGTCGCGCACAGGCACCACCTTCACCCAGTGCTATGCCGGCAGTGGCATCTCCAGTCCGTCGCGCTGCTCGCTGATGACGGGCAAGCACAGCGGCAACACCCGCATCAGGGACAACCAGTGCCCCGTGGGCGGCATCCAGGGCGTGAAACTCAACGCCAAGGGCGATACCACCTACATCCGCCGCACCAACCTGATGCCCACCGACACCACCATAGCCACCGTGCTCAGTGCTGCCGGCTATCGCACGTGTCTGGTGAACAAGTGGCACCTGGACGGCTACGACCCCACGGCATCGCCCAACCACCGCGGATTCCATGAGTTTTATGGCTGGACCATCTCTACCGTCCATTCCAACTCGCCCTACTACTATCCCTACTACCGCTTCAGCGGCGACTCGCTGACCACCATCGAGGAGAATGCCCACGATGCCCATGTGCGCCACAACACTGACATCTCCACCGACGATGCCATCGCCTTCATCGGCCGCAACAAGAAGAACCCCTTCTTCCTCTATCTGGCCTACGACGCCCCGCACGAACCTTATATTATAGACGAGACCTCGTGGTACGACGGTCAGCAGGACTGGTCGATGAACACCAAGCGCTACGCCTCGCTCATCACCCACATGGACCGCGCCATAGGCAGGCTGCTGGACTATCTGGACCGCGAGGGGCTGCGCGAAAACACCCTCGTCATCTTTGCCAGTGACAACGGGGCAGCCGTGCAGGCACCGATAGAGGAACTGAACTGCAACGCCGGCTTCCACGGTCGCAAGGGCCAACTCTACGAGGGTGGCATACGCGTGCCGATGATTGTCAACCAGACGGGCCGTGTGCCGGTGCAGAAACTGCAGAACCTGATCTACTTCCCCGACGTGATGCCCACGCTGGCCGCCTTGGCCCGCGGCGAGCAGCATCTGCCTCAGGGCATCAACGGCATGAATATCCTACCGCTGTTTTACGGTCAGCCCGTCGACACCGATCACCGCATGCTCTACTGGGAGTTCACCGGCAAGCAGCGCGCCGCCCGACTGGGCGACTGGAAGTGCGTGACCATCAGGAAGAACGCTCCGCTCGAACTCTACAACCTGCGCGAAGACCCGGAGGAGCGCCACAACCTGGCCGACCAGTATCCCGAGATGGTGCAACTCTTCGACGAGGCCATGCAGCGCATGCACCAGCCTTCCGAGTGCTGGCCCCTGCCGGGAGAAGTGATGAGTGATAAGTGATGAGCGATAAGTATTGGGCGTTGTGTCATTCTGTCTGGTGATTGTGTCATTTTGTCTGACTGGAGTGTGTTGGCATTGATGTTGCATTACTCTAAGCGAGAACCGAAAGGAACTCGGACAATAAACGTGAAATAATAAACATTAAACAATAAATATTTAGGAGGACAAAATTATGACACCAATGATGAGACGTAACGCAGCATGGCTGCCCAGTGTTTTCAACGATTTCTTTGACACCGAGTTTATGCCGAAGGCCAATGCCACAGCACCGGCCATCAACGTAAAAGAGAACGACAAGGCCTACATCGTAGAGTTGGCCGCTCCGGGCATGAAGAAGGAGGACTTCAATGTGCACATCAACGACGAGGGCAACCTCATCATCAAGATGGAGCAGAAGCAGGAGCAGAAGGAGGAAGACAAGAACACGCGCTACCTGCGCCGTGAGTTCTCTTACTCAAGGTTTGAGCAGACGCTGCTGTTGCCTGACGATGTGAAGAAGGAGGACATCAAGGCCAAGGTCGAGCACGGCGTGCTGACGGTGGAACTGCCGAAGATCGTCGAGGAGAAGGTCAAGGTGAGCCGTCAGATAGAAATCGGATAACGCATCCGAGAGAGACATGAAGAGGGTCTGAATCGCTTAGGCGGTTCAGACCCTCTTTTTGGTGTCCTTGATTAGCGGATGAAGAGCAGTTCGCGGTACTTGGGCAGCGGCCAGAGGCTGTCGTCGACTATCAGTTCGAGTTTGTCGATCTGGTAGCGGATCACATCAAGTTTCGGCTCTACCTTGTCGTGGTAGGCGATGGCCTTGTCGTGCTCGTCCTCTATCTTGTTGGCCAGTTTGCGGGCATTCACCAGGTCTTCCACACCTTTTTCGATGGCGCTGGTGCGCTCGGCAATCTCCTCGATAATCTTGATGTTGCGGGCGTTGAGTTTCTCGGCCTTGTCGATGGGGAAGATGGTCGAGATGTTCTCCACGTTCTTCAGCAGTGCACTCTGGTAGCGGGTGGCGACGGGGATGATGTGGTTCATCGAGAGATCGCCCAGCACGCGGGCCTCAATCTGAATCTTCTTCGTGTAGGTCTCCCATTTCACCTCGTTGCGGGCCTCCAGTTCTTTCTTTGTCATTACACTGAGACTCTCGAACATCCGGATGCTCTCGGGATCGAGGTAGCGCTCGA
>JAFUST010000087.1 GCA_017467535.1 Prevotella sp.
GGGCCTATACGTACTTCTCTCTACGAGAGAGAAGGTAGTATAAGGCCGCTGGAAGCGACCTTCACCGAGGCACTCCAAGCACCATGTTTGAAGCCTCCAAACCACCCGTTTGAAGCCTCTAAGCGCACCGTTTGGAGCCTCCAAACACCGGAAATGGCGAGGAGAGCGAGAGCGCACAAACCGTCATTTCCGAGGCTCGATGCCGTCATTTCCGAGGGTCGGAGATTACGTTTCGCGGGTAGAGACCTGCACCGGGCAGCACAATCCGCCACTTTGTCACAATGCTATCAATCTACTCGGGGGCGGTCAACTCGAAGATGCCGGTGGGCATGGTGCGCTTGAGGACGTCGAGTTGGAGGTCTTTGCCGACGATGATGCCGTAGGAACGCAGGATGCTCTCTACGGTCTTGCGGGCCAACTCGGGGTGGTTGTTCTCCTCGGAGAGGTGGCAGAGCCATACGTGGCGCAGGTGCTCGCTCATGTGCTGGGCGATGGCCTCGCCGCAGAGGGTGTTGTTCAGGTGGCCGCTGCCGGAGACGATGCGGTTCTTCAGGTGCTGCGGATAGGGCCCGCTCATGAGCATCTCTACGTCGTGGTTGGCCTCGATGACCAGATAGTGGGCACGGCCGATGCGCTGGGCAATCTCGTCGGTGATGTGGCCCACGTCGGTGATGATGCAGAAGACGATGCCCTCGGCGATGATCTCGTAGCCCACGTTGTCGCTGCTGTCGTGGGGCACGGTGAAGGGGGTGACGGTGAAGGCGCCTATCTGCTGCGTCACGCCGGGTTCAACATAGCGGCGCAAATCGGCACTGACCTTCTTGGCTACGCAGTAGTTGCGATCGATGCCGTGATGTACGGTTTGCGTGGCAAAGACGGGCAGGTGCTGATCGTTGCTGAGACTGCCCACGGACTTGATGTGGTCAGCGTGGTCGTGGGTGATGAGGATGTGATGAACGCGCGACAGGCTGAGGCCGTAGTCGCGGAAGTGCTTCTTCAGGCCTCTCACGCCTACGCCCGCATCGATGAGCAGGGCATCGTCGGCGGTGTCCAGATAATAGCAGTTACCACTACTGCCGCTTCCTATGGATATAAATCTGAGCATATATCTTTTTTCGTTTTTAACTTCTTAGAACGGTAGGCCGACGGCAAAGTGGAAGGCATTGTCGCGGCTGAACTTGGGATGGAGGATGGGATAGTGTTCATCGCCTTCCTCGGAGGCGGGATTGACGGCCTTCATGCCCAGGTCGAAACGCAGGATGAAGTAGTCGAAGTTGAGCCTGAGACCGAGGCCGTAGCCCACGGCCAGTTGGCTGGGCAGATCCTCGAAGCGGAACTGTCCGCCCGGCTGTTCGGCATATTCGCGGAGGGTCCAGATGTTGCCTGCGTCGACGAAGGCGGCTCCGCTGAACTTCCAGAAGAGGCGGGTGCGATACTCCACGTTGAGGTCGAGTTTCATGTCGCCCGTCTGGTTGATGAAGTTGATTCGGCCATCCTTCTCTTTATATTTACCTGGGCCTAAGGAGCGCACGCTCCATCCGCGCACGCTGTTGGCACCGCCGGAGAAGTAGCGCTTCTCGAAGGGCAGCACGCTGGAGTTGCCGTAAGGATAGGCGATGCCGAAGCCGAGGTGGAACACCAGTTGGTTGGCGGGATCTATCTGGAGCGTCTTGCTGACATCGATGTCGCCCTTCACGTACTGTGCAAAGGCGATGTTGAACACGCGGTAGTAGCCGCGGCTGTTCTTCTCGGCACCAAAGAGTTTCGAGCCCATCTGCAGCAGGTTGCCGGAGGTCTCAATGTTGGTCTTCAGGGCCAGGTTGCCTCGGGTGAAAGAGTAGCCGAAGCCTATCTTGGTGATGAAGAGGTCTTCGTAGTTGTAGCGCAGGATGGCGTTGCGGGTGTTGTCATTATCGAGATACTCGCGGCGGAAGGTGTCGGATATCCAGGGCATGAACACATAGTTCAGGTCGAGCAGATCGAGTTGGTAGCGGCTGTTGCTGCCGGGGAAGTTCCACTTGTAGCGCCAGGCGGCAGAGAGGAGTCGGCGGTGGAACTCAGGACGGTCCTGCAGGTCGTAGAGCAGCGACAGTTCGCTGGTGGCGTTGACGCGGCGGCGCAGGGGCTGGCTGAAGAAGGGCGCAATGAGGCGGGGGAACTGCAGACGCGTCTCGGCACTATACTCCACGAAGTCCTGATTGGAGTAGCCCTCCAATCCGCGGATGGCCTCATAGGCGCCACGCAGTTCGATGGAGAGCACTTCGCTGCCTCGGAAGAGGTTGCGGTTCTGATAGGTGAGCGATGCTGCCGCTCCCAGGTCGCCGGCCGTGTTGGTGCCTTCCGGCTGGAAACTGATGGTAGACGGCTTGTTGGCCAGGAGCAGGATGTCGCAGTCGAGCGAATCAGCATCGGGCACCTGCTGCATCAGTATGTTGGTGTACTTCACCGCCTGCAGCCGGCCGAAGTGGTTGTAGGTGTTCTGCAGGCCTGTGGAGCGATAGGGCTCGCCGCTGCTCAGGTGGGTGCACTCGTGCAGCACGTGGCGGCGCAGGTGGATGCGTTCGTCCTGCGGGTCGCCGCTGGCATAGCGGATGTGGCGCATCCAGTAGCGCGTGTGCAGCGTGTCGGGCTGGTCGTTGCGGTGCATCAGCCCCAGGCGGAGCGTCAGGTCTATGAGCCGTGAGGAGGCAGCCGTGTCGGCCTGATAGGCGATGTACTCCTTGTGGAAGCGGTAGTAGCCCTTGTCGGTCAGTATGCCCGTGATGCGCTTGCGCTCGGCATCGAGGAGCGACACATCGAACTTCATGCCTTCCGCCAGCAGGCTCTTGCTGCCGGCATCGGCCAGGATGCGGGCAATGCTGTCGTCGGCTATCTCGTGGCGGATGGTGTGGATGAAGTAAGGCTCGCCGGGCTTCAGGCGATAGACGAGGTTGACCTTGCGTCCGCTGACCTGCTGCTCCATGCTGACCTGGGCATTGAGGAAGCCCTCGTTGCGCAGTTCCTGTTGCAGGTCAACGCAGGTGACGGCGGCCTTAGCGCTGTCGAAGATAACCGGTGCCTCGCCCATAGAGCGCAGCGTGCGGTTGACCCAGCGGGTGGTGTCGCGGCCGGAGAGCGAATAGGTGGCCAGGGGCAGTTTGAACAGCGAGAACCAGCGGCGGTTGGGGTTCTGGCGCACGTAGTTGCGAAGGCTGGCTGTGTTCACATCGTCATAATCGCCCTCGGTCTTCACCTTCACGCTGTTGAGCAGGTACTCGCCTTCGGGCACGTACTTTGTGGAGGAACAGGCACTCAGCAGGGCGGCCAATCCCACCATTAAAAGGACGATATGATGCACTTTTCGCATAATCAGCCGCAAAGTTACAAAAAAAATCGCTATCTTTGCACCATGATTAGCAAAAATCAAATAAAATATGTTCATCAACTTGAACTGAAGAAGTTCCGCAAGCGCGATGGCGTCTTCGTGGCCGAGGGCCCGAAAGTGGTGGGCGACCTGCTGCGAGCCGGCTTCGAGGCCGTGCAGTTGTATGCCACCAGTGAGTGGCAGCATGAGGGCCAGCAGGCGCAGGAGGTGAGCGATGAGGAACTGCGCAAGATCAGTTTCCTGCAGCATCCGCAGCAGGTGCTGGCCGTCTTCCGTATGAAGGAGAGCCCTGCGGGCGGCTCTGACCTGATGCTCGCCCTGGACGGCGTGCAGGATCCGGGCAACCTGGGCACCATTATCCGCATAGCCGACTGGTTCGGCATCACCACCATCTACTGTTCGGAGGATACTGCCGACGCCTGGAACCCTAAGGTGGTGCAGGCAACGATGGGCAGCATCGCGCGTGTGAACATTATCTATACTGATCTGGAGGACACCATCCGACGGGCGCAGGTGCCCGTCTATGGTACGCTGCTCGACGGCGAGAACATCTACGCGCAACCGCTGAGCAGCAAGGGCATCATCGTGATGGGCAACGAGGGCAACGGTATCTCGGCTCCCATCCGCTCGATGGTCACCAACCGCCTGCTGATTCCCCAGTTCCACGAAGGCCCGGAGAGCCTGAACGTAGCCATTGCTACGGCCATCACGTGCTCAGAATTCAGACGGAGGGAACTGCTATAGAAGATGATGCATCAGGACGGCATCGTGGTAAGTGGTGCCGTCAAAGAGCCAGTCGGAGAGTGTGGCCGAAGGCTGATAGTTCAGCGTGCGGAACAGATGCAGGCACACGTGATTGTCGACAGGTATGACGGCATACACCTGATGCAGGTGGAGCGTTGACTTGGCGTAGTGGTGCAGAGCCAGCATGGCCGCATGCGCATAGCCCTTCTGCCGATGATTCCGGGCAACAACAAGTCCCAGTTCGGCCCGCAGGTTCTTGGGGTCGAAGGAAGTCAGATCCACCATCCCCACCGTCTCGCCAGCCTCGTTGACAATCATCAGGCGCACCTGCTTGTCGGTATAGATGTCGCCCGTCTGCTGACTGATGTAGTCGTGGAGCACGTAGCGCGAATAGGGCGCGTTGGTCATACCCAGATGCCACAACGAGGCATCGTTCTCCATGCAGTAGAGCGCATCGAGGTCTTCTGGCTCCATAGCCCTCAGTCGGATGGTGGGTAGTGTTGTCATTGTATGATTTCCTGTGGAGTGATGAGAATGTGGGTGTCGGTGCTGTAGGTGCCGATATACGAGCGGCCGTCCTGTGCGGCGCGGCTGATGACGTCGGCATAGGAGAACGTGTCCAGATCGTAAACCACGCATTGCGAGCGTCTGGGCTCCACCCGTTCGTCAGTGGAGAGGAAAGTGGCCGAAAGCCCTTTGCGGCGTGACAACAGGCGACACTCGGAGAGCATCTTCTCACCGCCCACGAAGACATAGTTCATCGCGACAGGACGGCTGACGAAGCCCATGTCCCGGCGGATGCGGTAGTACCACATCTGGACGAGGGCCAAGAGGGCACGCAGATAGATGGCGGCCTTGATGGGCAGGGTGATGAAGAAACTCAGGTGGCCGTAGTGCTTGCGGAAGAAGATGAGCATGGCCTGATAGAACACGTGGACATAGCGGAAGGACGACTTCTGGGTGGATTCGCCCTTATAGTGCACGATGTCGGCCGGCACGTACCAGTTCTCGAAACCGCCCTTCAGTATGCGGTAACTCAGGTCAATGTCCTCGCCATACATGAAGAAGTCCTCGTCGAGCAGTCCTATCTGCTCGAGCACACTGCGCCGCAGCAGGCAGAAGGCTCCGCTCATCACGTCAATGCGACTGGGCACGTCCCAGGGCAGATGGCTCATGTAGTAGCGGCTCGACTGCCCCAGCATCTTGAGCAGCGACACATAGGGCGTAGGAAGGCCGCGACGCGACTCGCGCGCCAGCGTGCCGTCGGCATTGTGCATCCTGACTCCTGCCCCACCCGCCTGAGGATGTTCGTCCATGAAGGTCAGCACCTGACGGATGGCATCGGTAGCCACGAAGGTGTCGGGATTGAGCAGTAGCACATACTCGCCCTTCGCCTGGCGGATGGCCATATTGTTAGCGCGGGCAAAGCCCAGGTTGTGGTTGCTGTCGATAAGGGTGATGGACGTGCCGAAGGTTTGCGTCAGATAATCCACCGTCCCGTCCTGCGAATGATTGTCGACTACGATGATCTCACAGTCGATGCCCTCAGTGGCCTGACGGACGCTGCGGATGCACTGCTCTACGTAGTAGGGCACCTTGTAACTGACTATGATGACGCTCAACTTCATAGCGATTCGGCAGATTCTGGTGTCTCGTCTGGCTCTGCGTGTTCTTCTGGCTCTGCTGTGGCAGGAGTGATCTCAGCCAGACAGCGGCCCTTGGTGGGGATGACGAAAGGCAAGATGAGCACCAGGATGACTGCCAGCCATCCGAAGGTGGGCTCTTCATCGCAGAGGAAATAGAGCGCGATATTGATATCCAGCAGGGCAAACAGTGTCAGCATACGCACACTGGCGAAAACCTTCAAGGCCTCTTCCCCTCGCTCATAGAGAGAACGCTCCACGCGCTTGAACTTGAAGAAACGTAACGACAGGGGGATGAGGGCCAGCGTGACCAGAATCATGACGGAGGTCAGCGCAAAGCGTACCTCAGTGGGACGCAACACCTCCGGGTTTTCCTCCGGCCATACAGATAAGCCCCAATAGAGCCCTGCCGCAGACAGGCAGAGCATCACAAACAAAACCATCAATAGTCGTTGTACTCTCATTGTCTTCTCTCCTTTTCTTATTTCCCGTCAAACGGGGTGCGGTTCAGTATGGAGCGTCCCAGCGTCACCTCGTCGGTATATTCCAGTTCGTTGCCCACGGAGACGCCTCGGGCGATGATGCTCACCTTGACGTCGAAAGGGGCCAGTTTGCGGAACACATAGAAGCCCGTGGTGTCTCCCTCCATCGTTGTGCTGAGGGCCAGGATCACCTCGTTCACGCCGCCCGCCTCCACGCGCTGCACCAGCGAGGCAATCTCAAGGTCACTGGGGCCGATGCCGTCCATAGGCGAGATAAGCCCTCCCAGCACATGATAGAGCCCGTGGAACTGCTGAGTGTTCTCGATGGCCATCACATCCTGAATGTTCTCCACCACGCAGATGGTTGAGCCGTCGCGACGCGCATCCGAGCAGATGGGACAGATGTCCTGGTCGCTGATGTTGTGGCAGACGCGGCAGAACTTCACCTCGCGCTTCATCGTGGCGATGGCCGATGCAAACTGCTCCACCTCTGTGGTGTCGCGACGCAGCATATGGAGCACCAGCCGGAGGGCCGTCTTGCGTCCGATGCCGGGCAGTTTGGCAAACTCCTGCACTGCCTGCTCCAAGAGCCGTGATGGATAGGTCTGTGTCATGCGCCGCTCCTCACTCTATTTCCGACAGTTCGAGCCATCGCATGGATTTCTCGTCCAGTTCATCGTTCAACGCGGGCAACCGCTTGCTCATCGCGGTAATCTCGTCTACTGAGATGGTGCCGCTGCTCAGTGCGGTCTCTATCTTCGTCTTCTCTTCCTCCAGGGCGGCGATGTCTTTCTCCAGTTGCTCGAACTCGCGCTTCTCCTTGAAGGTCATCTTGCGCCGAGCGGTAGCATTGGGATCTCTTGACGTGTTGGCCCCCCTTGACTCCTTGGTGGCCTTGACTCCTGTTTCCGCAGGTTGCAACGACAGCCAGTCACGGTACTGCGTGTAGTTGCCGGGGAAGTCCTTTATCTCGCCCTGCCCCTTGAACACCAGCAGATGGTCCACCACCTTGTCCATGAAGTAGCGGTCGTGGCTGACCACGATGACGCAGCCGGGGAAGTCCTGCAGGTATTCCTCCAGAATCTGCAGCGTGACGATGTCCAGGTCGTTGGTCGGCTCATCGAGCACCAGGAAGTTAGGATTGCGCATCAGCACGGTGCAAAGGTAGAGTTTGCGCCGCTCGCCGCCGGATAGTTTGTAGATGTAGTTGTGCTGCTGCTCGGGGGAGAACAGGAAGTGCTGCAGGAACTGAGAAGCCGACAGATGGCGTCCGCTGCCCAAATCCACATACTCGGCAATGTCGCGCACGGCATCGATGACCTTCATCTGGTCGTCAAACTTCATTCCCTCCTGCGAGAAGTAGCCGAAGCGAACGGTCTCGCCGATGACGATGCGCCCCTCATCGGGTTGCATCTCGCCCAGGAGCATCTTGAGGAAGGTGGACTTGCCCGTGCCGTTGTTGCCCACGATGCCCATCTTCTCGAATCGGGAGAAGTTGTAGTAGAAGTCGCGCAGGATGATGGTGTCATCGAAGCGCTTGGAGATGTATTGGCACTCGAAGATCTTGGAACCGATATAGACATTGGAGGCCTTCAGGCGCACGGCACGCTCCTCGATGCGGCTCTTGGCGACGCGCTCCAGTTCGTAGAAGGCATCTTCGCGATACTTGGCCTTGTGGCCGCGGGCCTGAGGCATACGGCGCATCCACTCCAGTTCCGTGCGGTAGAGGTTGTTGGCGCGGGCAATTTCAGCCCTGCGGTTGTCTATGCGCTCCTGGCGCTTCTCCAGATAGTAGGAGTAGTTGCCGCGATAGGTGTAGATGCTTTGGTCGTCCAGTTCGAGAATGACCGAACAGACACGATCCAGGAAATAGCGGTCGTGAGTCACCATCAGCAGTGTCTTGTGTCCTCGGTTGAGGAAGCCCTCCAGCCACTCTATCATTTCCAGGTCGAGATGGTTGGTCGGCTCGTCGAGTATCAGCAGGTCAGGCTCGGTGATGAGCACGTTGGCCAGCGCCACGCGCTTCTGCTGTCCGCCGCTGAGTTGTCCCATCGGCTGCTGCAGGTTTCGGATCTTCAGTTGGGTCAGTATCTGCTTGGCTTTCAGGATCTTCTCTTCATTCAAGCCCCCTAAGTTAGGGGGTTGGGGGGCTGAAGATATACCCTTGTTCAGACCCCTGTGGCCCCCTAACTTAGGGGGCATCATACAAGCATCAAGCACGGAGTCGGCAGGATCGAAGGCGGGTGACTGCTCCAGGATGCCCACTTTCAGGTCGCGCCTGAAAATGATATCGCCGCTGTCGTACCCCTCTTTTCCTGAGAGTATCGACAGCAGCGTTGACTTTCCGATGCCGTTTTTGGCGATGAGACCCACCTTCTGCCCTTCGGCGATGGAGAAACTGATATCCCTGAACAGCACCAACGCCCCGAACGACTTGGTCAGGTTCTGTACGTCCAGGTATGGTATCTCGCGGGCCATTAGTCCTTCAGCGACTGGTTGATCTGAGCGATGTAGTCGAGCACCTCGTTGCGCCCGTCACCCTTCTCTGACGAAGTGACGAAGTAGGGCGGCATTTCCTCCCAGTTCTCCATCATCGCCCGGGTGTAGGCCTCCACGTTCTGTCGCACCTTGAGTGCCGAGAGTTTGTCGGCCTTGGTGAAGACGATGGAGAACGGCACGCTCGACACGCCCAGCCACTCCATGAACTCGAGGTCTATCTTCTGCGGCTCCAGGCGCACGTCGATGAGCACAAAGACATTGACCAGTTGCTCGCGTCCCAGGATGTAGCCGCGGATCATCTGGTCGAGTTTGGCCACCTCGCTCTTGGATCGCTTGGCAAAGCCATAGCCGGGCAGGTCAACCAGATACCACTCGCGGTTGATGATGAAGTGGTTGATGAGCAGCGTCTTGCCGGGCGTGGACGAGGTTTTGGCCAACCGCTTGTTGCGGCAGAGCATATTGATGAGACTCGACTTGCCCACGTTGGAGCGGCCGATGAAGGCATACTCAGGCTTCGTGTCCTGAGGGCACATCCCCACGTTGGGGGCAGACAGGGTGAATTCAGCAGTCTTGATCTCCATATTCATCTTATCACTTATCACTCATCACTTATCACTTATCACTTCTCCCTTCTCCCTTCCTCACCTGATTCTATCCAGCGAGCGCACCAGTTTCTCGTCCTTCAGGATGGCCTTGCGAGCCATGAAAAGCAGAAGGACCGACACAAGGGGAAGTGCCGTGTACCACTCGAGTATCGGCTGCTGGACAGCCAACAGGATATAGTAGCCAAGGGTAACCGCCATCGGCAGCAGGCATACCAGCGCCTGAGTGGGACGCTGCTTCCAGAGGAAGATGTCAGCCAGCGATACGGCGGCCATGAGCCCCATGACGATGCACGCCCAGAGCACGGACGACTCCATGAAGGCGGCAACGCCATAGAGGATGCCTGCCAGCAGCAGGTAGACGGTCTGTATGCGCTGTATCATGCCTCTACGGTAGCGGGCTGAACGTCCTTGGCGGGATCGCGCCAGTAAACCTTACCTTCGATGAACTCCTGCGTGGCCAGCAGAGAGGGCTTCGGCAGTTTCTCGTAGTAACGCGAAATCTCTATCTGCTCGCGATTCTCAAACACCTCCTCGAGCGAGTCGTTGTAACTGGCAAACTCGGCCAGTTTCTTCGACAGGTCTTCCTTAATCTGCACGGAGATCTGGTTGGCACGCTTGGCTATGATCGCTACGCTCTCATAGATGTTGCCTGTCTCGTCGCAGAGGTCCATAATGTTGCGGGTCACGGTGTTTACCGGTGCTTTTGATTTCTTGTAATCCATTGTGATAATCCAATTGTTTTTTATGTGTACGTACTTTTTTCTTTATTCTTTCGTGTATTTCTTGCACTTGCTGATGAACTTCTCAGCCAGTTCGCAGTTCTTCGACTCAGGATATTCGTTCAGGAAGCCGTAGCACTCGTCCTCGGCATCGCGATAGCGCTCCAGGCGCTTGTCCTCGGTGGAGTTCTCGGCCAGTTCGAACTTGCTCTTCATGATCAGCAGCGAGAAGTCCTCGCGGTGACGCATGAAGGGATAGGTCTTCAGCGCATTCTGAGCCACGATGATACTCGACGAGTAGTTGCTCTCGCTGTTGGAGTTGACGTTGCCGAAATAGCCGCCCAGGTTGTAGTAGAGTTGGGCCGAGAGCAGTTCCTTCTGCACCAGTTTGTCCTGCAGGTCAAAGAGTTTGTCCTGTGCCTTGCCGCGCAGTTCCGACTGCGGGAAGAAGTCGAGGAACTGCTGGAAGGCGTTGATGGCCCCCAGCGTGGGCGTCTGGTCGAGACGGGGCTCGGGTGCACTCTCGTAGAGCGACTGGCCGGCATAGTACATGGCCACCTCGGCATACTGGCCGCGGGGATAGGTGGTGAAGTACTTCTTGAAGGTCTCCGAAGCCGACTCGTAGTCGCTATTCATAAACTCCGACATAGCCAGCATATAGAGCGACTCCTGAGCCTCGTCGGTGCCCTTCTTCATGGCAATCATGTCCTGCAGCAGGGTCTCTGCCTGGCTGTACTTGCCCTCGGCAAAGCACTGCTTGGCGTATTCGTAGCGGTAGTCATAGTCAGTGGACTTGAGCACCTTGTTCAGTTCTCCGGCACAACTGCTCAGCATCAGAACCGAGCAAATGAGCACACAAAAGACGTTCGTTTTCATCATCTTTTTATGAATTAGCGTGCAAAATTACTCATTTTCGGCCAAAATACAAAGCGTTTACATATTTTTTAACCGCTAAAGGCGAATATTTTACGGATTATTCGTAATTTTGCACCTCGATATGAACTTCAAGTTGACTTCCAAATACCAGCCAACGGGCGACCAACCCGAGGCTATTCGCGAACTGACGGACGGCGTGCAGAGGGGTGACCGCGCACAGGTGCTCCTCGGTGTGACGGGCTCCGGCAAGACTTTCACGATGGCCAATGTCATTGCCAACGTGAACCGCCCCACCCTCATCCTGAGTCACAACAAGACGCTGGCCGCCCAACTCTACGACGAGATGAAGGGCTTCTTCCCCGAAAATGCCGTCGAGTATTATGTCAGTTATTATGACTACTACCAGCCAGAGGCCTATCTGCCCAGCAGCGACACCTACATAGAGAAAGACCTGGCCATCAACGAGGAGATTGACCGCCTGCGTCTATCGGCGGTAAGTGCCTTGTTGTCAGGAAGAAAAGACGTTGTTGTTGTATCTTCGGTTTCATGCATCTACGGTATGGGAAGCCCCAATGCGCTCTCGGACAATGTCATCGAGGTGCGACAGGGGCAGTCGATGGATAGGAATGTTTTGTTAAGAAAATTGGTGCAGTCTCTCTACGTGCGCAATGACCTGACGCTGGAGCGCGGCAACTTCCGCGTGAAGGGCGACACGATCGACATCTACATGGCCTACAACGAGATGATTCTGCGCATCACCTTCTGGGATGACGAGATAGACACCATCGAGGAACTGGACCCCGTGACGCTGGTGAGGCTCGGCAGATATGCCGAATATAAACTCTACCCCGCCAACCTCTTCATGACCACGCAGGAGCAGACCACCAAGGCCATCCACGACATTCAGGACGATCTGGTGAAGCAGGTGGCCTTCTTCGAGGAACTGGGCGACGGCATCAAGGCGCAGCGCATCAAGGAGCGCGTGGAATATGATATGGAGATGATCAAGGAACTGGGCCATTGCTCGGGCATTGAGAACTATTCCCGCTACTTTGATGGCCGCCAGCCGGGCGAGCGTCCCTACTGTCTGCTGGACTATTTTCCTGAAGATTTCCTCCTTTTCATCGACGAGAGCCACGTCAGCGTGCCGCAGATAGGGGCCATGTACGGCGGCGACCGCGCCCGTAAGACCAACCTGGTGGAATACGGCTTCCGACTGCCTGCTGCCTTCGACAACCGCCCGCTCACGTTCGACGAGTTTCAGGCGCATGTCCATCAGGTCATCTACGTCTCGGCCACGCCTGCCGACTTCGAACTGCAGGAGGCAGAGGGCGTGGTGGTGGAGCAGGTGATCCGTCCCACAGGGCTCCTGGATCCGGAGATAGAGGTGCGACCCAGCGAGAACCAGATAGACGACCTGCTTGAAGAGATCAATATCCGCATCGAGCGGAA
This sequence comes from Prevotella sp., assembly GCA_017467535.1. Lineage (GTDB taxonomy): Bacteria > Bacteroidota > Bacteroidia > Bacteroidales > Bacteroidaceae > Prevotella. The sequence continues at coordinate 12,385 of JAFUST010000087.1, forward strand.
GGAGCGCACGCTGGTGACCACGCTGACCAAGCGCATGGCCGAGGAACTGTCGGAATATCTGCTGAACCACGGCGTGCAGACGGCCTATATCCACAGCGACGTGGCCACGCTGGATCGCGTGAAGATACTGGAGGACCTGCGCAATGGTGTCTACGACGTGCTGGTGGGCGTCAACCTGCTGCGCGAGGGTCTCGACCTGCCGGAGGTGTCGCTCGTGGCTATCCTCGATGCCGACAAGGAGGGCTTCCTGCGGAGCCGTCGCTCGCTGGTGCAGACGGCTGGACGTGCCGCCCGAAACGTGAATGGACGCGTCATCATGTATGCCGACACCATCACCGCCTCCATGCAACTGACCATCGACGAGACGCAGCGCAGGCGCATGAAGCAGATGGCCTACAACGAAGCCCACGGTATCACTCCAACGCAAATCGTCAAGACGCTCAAACAGAGCGCATTAAGCAAGGACGACGCACCCGACGTGAAGGAACTCAAGCGGGCAGCAGGAGACGCTGCAGCAGCATCGCTCGACCAGGCTGCCGACCCGATTGTGGAGCACATGACGCGACCGCAGTTGGAGAAACTCATTGCCGAGACCACCCGCCGCATGAAGGAGGCTGCCAAGCAACTGGACTTCATGCAGGCCGCCCAGTATCGCGACGAAATCCTGCGTATGCAGCAGGAACTGGCGCTCAAATGAACTGTAGCACTGTAACACTGTAGCAGCACCGTTACAATGTTACAGTGTTACAGTGTTACAGTTAAAAAATGGGTTGATGGAATGTTGAAAATACTGTTATATTTATATATATA